>DAOTYR010000370.1:0-4398 GCA_034434655.1 Chloroflexaceae bacterium | reverse complement strand
GACCGGGCCAGGGCTGCCCGGTTGTCCCGGTGGTTTGCTTAGATTGTTGCATTGTATCATACGTCTATTACTTTCAGGAGTTACTACGTCTGGCGAGGCGCAGGGAGGCTGCGCCTCGCCAACCCTCCCGCGGGGGGGGGCGGGAACCCGGCTCCTCCCCCCTGCGGGGGGTGGCGGGGTGGGGGGCTGCACGCGGCGAACGATGGTCACCTCAGCCGTCCATGCGGATCCGCCGCACAACACCGCAATGAACATAAGGTTGTTTTTGGGAGGGCTGCGCCCGCCCCACACCCTCCCGCGGGGGGGGGGCGTGGGGAAACCCGGTTTCCCCATCCTTCTGCGCGCGGGCTGCGCCCGCCCCACACCCTCCCGCGGGCGGGGGCGTGGGGAAACCCGGTTTCTCCATCCTTCTGTGTGAGGGCTGCGCCCTCCCCAACCCTCCCGTGAATGGCGTATTTTCATAAACTGTTATAATGAACGGGAAGTACGCGGTCGCCTTCCGGCGGGGAGGAGTGGAGGGCCGCAGGCCCCACGAAGGGGCGGCTGTGCCTTCCCGCAACCCTCCACCGTGTACGTCCTGTCATGAAGGCATAAGCATGCTTCCCACCCGTCGCCTGTTCTGGGCCAGCCTGGTTGCGGCGCTGGGGTTCCTGGCGGTGCTGGCTGGCTGCGATCTTGCCGGCGGTCCCTTCGCTTCCAACCCCGGCGCTCAACCCACCGCTACGCTCTCCGCCACCCTCGCGCCGCCGACGCCGACGGCGCTGCCCCGCGGCGGCAACCTGACGGTGCGTCTGGAAGCCGATGTTCCCGATCTGCGCCCCTGGCAGCCGCGCTCGCGGGGCGAGGAGCAGGTGATTGGCCTGCTGTATGGGGGATTGATGCGGCTCGACGCCCAACTGCGGCCCGTGCCCGATCTCGCCGAACGCTGGGAAACAACCCCCGATGGTCGGACGCTGACCTTTACGCTGCGTAGCGGTCTGACCTGGCACGATGGAGCACCGCTGGACGCCTCGGACGTGCTGTTTACCCTGGAGCGGCTGCGGGGGCTGCCGCTGACCTCGACGGCGCTGCTGGCCGATCTGCGCTACATCAGCGCGGCTACGGCGCCGACGAGCACCACGGTGGTGCTGACGCTCAGCAGCCGCTTCGCCCCGCTGCTGGCCTCCCTGGCCGTGCCGGTGCTGCCCGCCCATGTGCTGGAGAACCGCGACATCGCCAGCTTCAACTTCTGGGAGGCCCCCATCGGCAGCGGCCCCTTCCGGCTGGCCGAGCGCGATCCCGGGCGCGCCATCGTGCTCGAGCGCTTCGAGGCGTTTCACCGCGGGGCGCCGTTGCTCGACCGGGTGGCCTTCGTGGTGGCCCCCGATCCCGAGGTGGCTCGCCAGGCCCTGACCGATGGCCGGCTGCTGCTGGCCGAGTTGCCCTGGAGCGACCCGACCTCGCTGGCCGCCCGTCTGCCCGGGGCGTACCTGAGCGCATACCCCGAGAACGGGTACTACTTCCTCGGCTTCAACCTGCGCGAAGGGCGGCCCTTCGCCGACCGGCGCCTGCGGCGCGCGCTGGCGCTGGCGGTGGATGTGCCGCGGCTGGTCGAGGCAGTCACCAACGGCCAGGGCATCCCCATCAACTCGACCGCGCTTCCCGGTTCCTGGGCCGACCTCACCCCTCCGCCCGGCGGGGGGGCCGATCGCGACGCGGCGCGGGCGCTGCTCGACGAGGCGGGCTGGACGCTGCCCGCGGGGGCGACCATCCGTGAGCGCGAGGGGAAACCGTTGCGCGCCACGCTCTACGTGCGCGGCGACGACCAGCGCCGCGTCGCGGCCGCCGCGCGCATCGCCGAGGCGGCCGCAGCGATCGGCATGCAGATCGAGGTGCAGCCCGCCGACTTCGCCTCGGTGATCCTGGCGCGGTACGCCCCGCCCTTCGATTTCGACCTGCTGCTGGGAAGCTGGAGCAATGGCGCCGGCGATCCTGACTTCGCCGATGGTATGTTCTACGACCCCGACGATTTCGCCCTGTTTCACTCCAGCCAGCTCATCCAGGGCGAAAGCGATGCGCGTTCGACGCGCAACTTCGTCGGCTTCAGCGACCCGGCCTATGACAATCAGGCCCAGGCTGCCCGCCAGCTCTACAGCCTCGAGGAGCGCGCCGCGGCAATCGTCCAGGCCCAGGCGCGCGTCGCCGAAGAACTGCCCTACCTCTTCCTCTGGGTCGATCGCCTGCCCGTGGCCCTCAACGGGCGCGTGAGCACCCTGGATGGCCCGGTGACGCTCGCGTCACCCATGTATATGTGGAACATCGAACGCTGGTACCTGCTGCCATGAACCCGTTTACCCAGCGCGAGCGCATTACCGACCCGGAACGCTTCGCCGGACGCTGGCGCGAGGTCGGCATGGTCTTCGAGCGCATCGAGGCGCGCCGCCCCGTGCTCCTGACCGGGGCGCGCGGCACGGGCAAATCGTCGTTGCTGACCCACGTGGGCCAGTCGGCAGGCGCGGTGCTGGAGGACCCGACCCTGGAGGCGCTCTACCTCGATGTGGCCCTGCTGCCCGACGCGGCCACGGTCTACCGGTTGATCGCCAGCGCCCTGGGGGGGCGTGGCGATAGCCTGGAGGCGGTGGAGGCGGCCCTGAGCCGCGTGGGGCGCACGGTCCTGGTCTGCCTGGATCATACCGAGGCGGCGGTGGCAGCCGGGTGGGGCGCTGAGCTGCTGGAACGCATGGCCCGCCTGGCGCGCCGGAGCATTCCGGGGGAAGCGGGCGGCCTGGCCCCCCGCGGCGAGGGGGTCTTCGACTTGCTGCTGGTCGCCGCGGGGGGCGCCACGGCGCCCGAGTTGAGCGAGCCGTTCGCCCAGGTGCGCCTGGGGGCCTTCGCGCCCGCCGAGGTGCGGCTGTTCGCCGAGGCCTACCTGGACGCGACGGGGGTGGCGTTCACCGCCGCCGAACTGCGCGAAGCGGCCGCGATCAGCGCCGGCCATCCGGCCTATCTGCAACGGGCCATGTTCCACCTGTTCGAGGCGCGCGGGCGCCCCGACTATGACTGGCGGGCGGCCTACCTGGCCGAGGCCCGCGAGCAGCCGGTGCCCGGCGCGCCGCTCCCCCCCGAAGCCTTTGTGGGTCAGGGCGACGCGGTTCGCGATGAGGGCCGGGGCGGCGACCTGGCGACCCGACCGGCCCCCGCGCTGCCCGCCGCGCCCCCCGGCGGCGACCTGGGCGGGCTGCTCAACGCGGCGCTGCCCCTGGTGCTGGCCCTGATCGCCCTGCAGGTCCTGGGAAACTGGTTCGTGGCCCTGGCGGTGCTGGTGGCCGGTTACGGCGTCGTGGCGGCGCTGGCGCGCCGGGGGCGGTAGGGGCGTGCCTGCGCACCCCCGGGGTCAGAGCGCCTGGGAGCGCGGGACTCCCGCCCGCGTCGCGTCTCCGCGACGATGAAACATTGTCCTTTGGAGCAGGGGGTGGGGAAACCGGGTTTCCCCACCCCCCCCCGCCCGCGGGGCGGATAGCGCCGGTTGCCCGCTGAGAGGAGGAGCGATGCCTGGCCCAAAGAACTACCTGATTGACATGGATGGGGTGCTGGTGCACGGGTCACAACCTGTTCCCGGCGCCAATGAGTTCATCAAACGTCTGCGCGCTGCCGGAGCGCCGTTTCTGGTGCTCACCAACAACCCGATCTACACGCCGCGCGACCTGTCGGCGCGCCTGGAACGCATCGGCCTAGACGTGCCGCCGGAGGCGATCTACACTTCGGCCCTGGCCACCGCCCGTTTCCTGCACAGCCAGCATCCCAACGGCACGGCCTATGTGATCGGCGAGGCGGGCCTCACGACCGCCATGCACGACATTGGCTACACTATGACCGACCACGACCCCGACTATGTCGTTGTGGGCGAGACGACCGCGCTGAGTTACGAGCGACTCACGCGGGCCGTGCGCTTCGTGGCGGCGGGGGCGCGCTTCGTCGCCACCAATCCTGACGTGAGCGGCCCCGGCGATGGGGGGATCGTGCCGGCCTGCGGGGCGATTACTGCCCTGATCGCCGCGGCCAGCGGCGTCAAGCCGTACTTCGTGGGCAAACCCAACCCGCTGATGATGCGCACCGCCCTGCGCACCCTCGGCGCACACTCCGAAGAGTCGGTGATGGTCGGCGACCGCATGGACACCGATATCATCGGCGGCACCGAGAGCGGTATGGAGACCATCCTGGTGCTTACCGGCGTGACCCGCCGGGAGGATGTGGATCGCTTTCCGTACCGTCCGACGCGGGTGCTGGGGTCGGTGGCGGAGATCGAGGTGTGATAGCAGATTTTGATCGAGAGGATGCATTCCTGCGGGGCCACCCCTGGTCGTTCCTGGATGTTCCTGGCGCGCTGGAACCGCGCCCGCCCGCCGGACTCTGTGGGGC
>DAOTYR010000369.1:0-1742 GCA_034434655.1 Chloroflexaceae bacterium | reverse complement strand
GTGGTTCGCCCGCCTCTGCTCTGGTGGTAAACGTGGTGCGCAGATAGGGGGTGTCTGCGGCGATCTGTCGCAAGTGGCGCAGAACCACCGGGGCGATCTCAGGTCCAACCAGTGGGGCAAGGGGCTGGCCGATGGCCCGTTCGGCCGGTGTGCCGCTGAGCTTCTCGAAGGCAGCATTCGCGTAGATCACCCGCGGTCCGGGAAGATCCAGCGGGGCGCCCTCAACGATGACAATCGCGGCCTGGGCATACCGGGGCAATGTCTCGAAAATGTTCAGCCACGTCCGGATATCTTCGTGAGGCGCGGCAATGATCGCATGGAGACGCCGATTCTCGACTTCAAGTTCGGCCAGACGCTGGCGCAGGGTCTCCAGTTCGTTCACGTGTGCCATGCCCGGTTCTATGCAACTCCGGCAATAAGGGTTCTTGCATCCCGGCCCGCGGGAGGATCTGGGCGGGCGCAGCCCTCGAGCAGGGGGATGGGGAAACCTGGTTTCCCCATCCCCTCACCGAGTGGGAGGGTATGGGAGGGCGCAGCCCTTCCAGGAACAACCTTTTTGCATCCGGTTGAGGCGCGGCACAGCCGCATGGACGACTGATGGTATTATAGCAAACACATGTATCCGGCACGAACGTGCTCAGGCATGCCGCGGAGTGCGCAAGAAGAGGTAAGTGTTCACACTTCTCCTGGGAGGGTTTGGGAGGGCGTAGCCCTCCCAAGAAGCGTGAACATAAGCCCCTCGGAGCGGGGTGTGGGGAAACCCGGTTTCCCCACGCCCCCGCCCCGCAGGGGAATGGGGAAACCCGGTTTCCCCATTTCCCCACCCGGTGGGAGGGTTTGGGAGGGCGAAGTCCTCCCAGGAAGGATGTTCATCCCGTCGGGGTGCGGCGCGAGCCGCATCGAGGGCAGAGGTGAACATAGGCTGGGAGCGCGGGCATCTCGCCCGCGGAGACGTGACGTGGGCGGGACGCCCGCGCTCCCGGGCCGGTTGCATCGGGCGCGGTGCGCCCCGCGCATGGGGCCTGACGTGACCATGGGGGAACCTGGTTCCCCCGTCCCCCCGCCCGCAGGAGGGTCTGGGAGGGCTGCGCCCTCAAGCGGGGGTGTGGGGGAATCGGGTTTCCCCATACCCCACCCGGTGGGAGAGTGGGGGAGGGCGCAGCCCTTGCGCAGGGGGCTGGGGAAACCGGGTTTCCCCAGCCCCCCACCCGGTGGAAGGGTTTGGGAGGGCTTTGCCCTCCCAGGAAGAATCTATTTCCATCCCGTCGGGGTGCGGCGGAGCCGTATGGACGGCTGTGGCGCGAAGGTGATCCGCTGGGCCAGGGGCTGGGCACCCGGGCGCTGGCCGTAGGTGTATCACGGGGCAACACAGCGACGGCCCGCCGGGCCGTCGCTGCGCCATTGCCATTTCAGCCGTCCATGCGATTCGCGCACAACGCCGCAATGAAAATAAGTTGTTTCTGGGAGGGCGAAGCCCTCCCAGACCCTCCCGCGGGTGGGGGAATGGGGAAACCCGGTTTCCCCATTCCCCTCTTCGAGAGCCTAATTTCACGTTAGCGCAGTTCGTAGGTGACCTGGATCTGCGCAGTGACGGTCTGTTCGCCCGGCTGCACCGGCACCGGCGCGCCGGCCTGCGCCGCCTCGCCGCGCATCACCGTCGGCAGGGGCGTGACGGCGCCGAGGTTCTCGGTAATGATCAGCACGTTGCCGAGCGCGGCGCCGCCGGCCCGGGCGTACTGCTC
>DAOTYR010000368.1:0-7029 GCA_034434655.1 Chloroflexaceae bacterium | reverse complement strand
CACAGGCGCCGCGCGCGCACCCTCACGTTCGCCCGCGGGTGCGCTGGCGCAGGGCCTCGAAGAGGATCACGCTACCGGCAATGGCGGCGTTGAGCGACTCGGCGCGTCCGACCATGGGGATGCCGATGCGGTGGGTGGCGCGGGCCAACCCCTCCGGGCTGACGCCGTGGGTCTCATTGCCGATGATCAGCGCCACGGGTTGCTTCCAGTCGGCGGCGTAGTAGGGCATGCTCGCGCCGGCTTCGGCGGCGTAGACCGCCGGGCAGGCGCTCAACTCGGCGCCGATGGCCTCCCAATCGAGATCGGCGCGAATGGGCAGGTTAAAGTGCGCGCCCATGGCGGCGCGCACCACCTTGGGGGCGTACACATCGGCGGCGCCGCGGGCGCAGAGCGCCAGTCCCACCCCAGCGGCCTCGGCCGAGCGCAGCAGCGTCCCAACGTTGCCCGGGTCCTGCAGTCCATCGAGGACGAGGCGCAACCCGGCCCGCGGGGCGAGTTCGGGCCAGGGGAAGGCCGCGACCACGCCCTGGGGGTGCTGGGTATCGGCGATGGCGGCGATCACGGCGGGGCTGGCCTGGTAGCAGGCCGGGCGCCCGGCAAGCCGGGCGAGGAGGCGCGCCCCCTCGGCGGTGCGCTCGAGCTGCTCGGGAGCGTACAGCGCCAGCCGCGGGGCGGCGCCGGCGTCCAGGGCATCGGCGACGAGGCGCACCCCTTCCAGAAAGAGGCTGCGCTCGCGGCGGCGCTCCCTGGGGAGATCGCGCAGCGAGCGCAGGAACTTCACGTGCAGATTGGCGGTGCTGGAGATCACAAATCGGCTGACGGGGCGGAGGCGGCGCCCTGGGACGCGGCGATAATCACCGGGCGGGCCGGACGCCCGCCGGCGGCCGGACGCGAATTGGCGGGCGGGTTCATGGCCGCCGCCACCACGTCGCTAAACGCCCTGGGGTCGCGCACGGCCAGATCGGCCAGCATCTTGCGATCGATCTCGATGCCGGCCTGCTTCATTCCCGCCACCAGGCGGCTGTAGGTGGTGCCGTTGAGGCGCGCCGCGGCGTTGATGCGCATGATCCACAGGCGGCGAAAATCGCGCTTGCGGTGGCGACGATCCCGGTAGGCGTAGGCGAGGGCGCGCATCACCGACTCGTGGGCGACCTTGTAATGGCGGCTGCGCGCGCCGCGGTAGCCCTTCGCCTGCCGCATTAACTTCTTGTGACGCTTGTGCGTCATGATGCCACGCTTGACACGTGCCATGGGTAGCGTTCCTCCCTTACGCCGGGCAGGTCAGGGGGTGGCTGCGTCCCTGAGCTACGCCCGATAGAGCGGTGACCAGTATCACACGATGCGGTGGTTCTGCTTCAGCCGTCTATGCGGCCACGCCGCATAGCGACGGGATGCACATACGATTTTCCTGGGAGGGCCGCGCCTTCCCTCACCCTCCCGCAGGCGGGGATATGGGGAAACCAGGTTTCCCCATGCCCCTGCTCGAGGGCGTAGCCCTCACCCTCGCGCGGGCTGGGAGGTGGCTGCGCGGGCCTCCGGCCCGCATCTGCAAGGGGAGGGGGAAACCTGGTTTCCTCCCTCCCAGCCTCCCCCGCTGGGGGGAGGAGCCCGGTTCCCTCCCCCATAGGAGGGCCGCGCCCTCCCTAACCCTCCCGCAGGCGGGGATATGGGGAAACCAGGTTTCCCCATATCCCCGCTCCGAGGGGCTATGTCACCTCAGACCGTAGGGCAGCGCGACCTTCAGGTGCGAGCGATTGGCGGGTGAGGAGGGCAAGCCTTTGCCCCACTGGCGCTGGGAGCGCCCGGGGCGGTTGATCTTGTTCCCACGGACGCCCTTCTGTTGCAGCACCTTGCCGCTGCCGGTGACCTTGAAGCGGCGCTTGGCGCCCTTGTGGGTTTTCATCTTTGGCATAGATGGAGCCTACTTCTTCAGGCGAGGACTCAGATCCTGCTCGTCCTCATCATCAAACTCATCAGCGTCAAGCTCTTCGTCGTCGAGCGTCTCATCCTGCAGATCGGCCTCATTGTCGAACTCCTCGGCCTGCAGGTCCGTCTCCTCGTCAAGATCCTCGTCAGCCGCGGGCGTTGCGGCGCCGGCGGGTTGCTCCTCGGCCACCCCCTGGGTCCGCGCCAGTTTTGCGCGCTCTTTCTGCGCCTGCTGGGCAGCTTTGAGCACCTTGGGATTAGGGGCCAGCAAGAGCGAAAGCACACGGCCCTCGAGCAAGGGCTTCTGCTCAACCACGGCGATATCGCGCAGTTGCTCGGCGATATCTTCGAGCATCTTGCGCCCGATGTCAGGATGCGCCATTTCCCGACCGCGGAAGCGCACGTTGAACTTGACCTTATCGCCCTGGAGCAGGAACTTCTTCGCCTGGTTCGCCTTGGTGGTAATGTCGTGCTCGGCCGTTTTCGGCATCAGGCGGATCTGCTTCAGATCGGCCTGCTTCTGATTGCGGCGCGCCTCGCGTTCCTTCTGGCTCTGCTCGTAACGGAACTTGCCGTAGTCAAGCAGACGACAGACAGGCGGCACAGCATTCGGCGCCACCTCGACCAGATCAAAGCCACGCTCCTCGGCCAGCGCGAGGGCCTCGCGGATGCCGATGATCCCCACCTGCGTGCCGTTCTCGTCGATCAGGCGCACCTCACGCGCGCGGATACGATTGTTGATACGGAACCGATCCCTAATGGCTTGACTCCTTCGTCTTCATCTTGCCCGACCATAAGCACGCCTGCCGCTCACTGACAGGATCTACGCGGTGGAGGGGTGAAGGAAGGCCAGCCCCCCGCATGCCCCTGCTCACCGCCCGCGGCGGGGGCGATGGCGGGATTGCGCCAGGCCTCATGGCCGCCACAGGCAGGGAACGACCGGTTCGCGGAGGGCCGCAGGCCATCCGTGCATCCCCGCGGGGAGGCGAGCGCGTAGCTCCTATCACTGAGCGGCAGCGCCGGGTTGATTGTGTGAGCGATACGCGAAGGTCGCGCCGACACGAGCCGCGTACAGCCGGGCGTGCCAACCCTTGCCGATATCGAATAAGCATTATAACAGGCGGCAAGAAGGGCGTCAAACACAAATAAGCCCTCGCAGAGGGATGTGGGGGAAACCGGGTTTCCCCCTCCCCTTGCAGATGCGGGCCGGAGGCCCGCGCACCCACCCCCCAGCCCGCAGGAGGGTTCAGGAGGGCGCAGCCCGCGCAGAGGGGTCTGGGGCAACCGGGTTGCCCCACGTCCCCGCCCGCAAAAGGGTTGAAGAGGGCGCAGCCCGCGCAGAGGGGTCTGGGGCAACCGGGTTGCCCCACGTCCCCGCCCGCAGGAGGGTTTGGGAGAGTCAGGCCCTCCCAGGAAGAACCGTATGTGCATCTCCTGGTGTGCGGCGCAGCCGCATGGACGGCAGCAGTGAGTAGAGGTTCGGCGGAGGCGCACACGCGCTATCCGCGCACCACGGCGCGCCCGGCGCCGATGGCGAGCATCTCGCGGGCCACACGCTGCCCGAGTTCAACGGCGAAATTGGTGCCCCGATCCCAGGGATAGACCTGGCTCATACTCGCCCAGAACAGGCCATTCAACGGTGTGCGCAGGGGCGGGATGGAGCGGCTATGGTTCACCGGCACGATTGGCTGGGCATAGGCTTCGCGGTGCAGCCAGCTCTTGCGCACCCAGGCTGGCTCGAAGGCCGGATTGACCTGCCGCAGCGAAGGCAGGAAGCGCGCCAGCAACTCCTCGTGGCTCAGCCGGAAGTATTCGTGGTCAGGATCGAGATAGTCGCCGAGGTAGACCAGATGGTCGCCTCCGTAGTGCGTCGGCTCGATGAAGTTGGTGTGTTCGACCAGCGCCAGGTAGGGAAACTGGTCCTTGGGCATATTGACCCAGTACAGCCCGTCCGTCAGCGGGCGGGTCAGGGCCAGGGTGAGCACCACCGCGCCCATCGAACGCAACTCGCGCAGGCGCCCGAGGTAGGCATCGGGCAGGTGCGGCGCGAGGCGCATAAGCAGGGCAGGCGAGCCGGTCACGAGCAACTGGTCGAAGGCTTCGGGAGGCAGGCCGGGCGCCAGGACGTCCCAACCGGCGGCGCTCTGGCGCACGGCGCCGATGGGTGTACCGAGGCGCGTCTCGACCCCCAGGGCGCGGATGGCGGCCAGCAGCGCGTCGGCGAACCCCTGGAAGCCGCCCACGAAGTAGCCGAGCTTGAAGCTACGGGCGCGCAGGCGTGCCCAGAGCCAGGCCATGTTCACCTCGTCGGCATGGCGCCCGAACTTGCCTTCCAGCAAGGGGCGCCAGAGCACCCGGTAGGCGTTCGGCCCCGCCCAGCGCGAGGTCCACGCGGCGGCCGTGACGCGCTCGAGGCGCCGCCAGTCGGCGTCGAGGTACTTCAGGTAAAACGCAACCGCACCAAAGCGGACGCGGTCGAGAAGGGGGAGGGCCGGGAAGCGCAGCACCTGGAGCGCGCCGTTCAGGTCATAGCCGCGCCCGTTCCACCACTGAGCCGTCACCTGGCTGCGGAAGAAGAGCCGATCAGCATAGCCAATGGCCGCGGCCAGCTTGATAATGGCCCGGTCGGTCTGGAAGATATGGTGGTAGAACCGTTCGAGGGGCCATGCCCAGCGCTCGTCGCGGAAGCCCGAAGCCAGGCCGCCGACCACCGGCGCGGCCTCGAAGACCACGACCGCATGGCCGGCGCGGGCCAGTTCGTAGGCCGCGGTCATACCGGCGATCCCCGCCCCGATAATCGCGACCCTCACGGCGCGACCCTCCGCGCCAATTCTTCGCGCTCGAGCAGCGGCTGGGGGGGCGCGACGGCCCCGCCCTGCTCCGCCAGGGCCGCCGCCCGCTCCATATCGCGCCAGTCGAGGCTGAAGCGCAGCATGTACCACGCCCCCAGCAGCGTGATCGGCAGCCAGAGGGCCACGTGCAATACCAGCGTATAGCCTACGGCCACGGCGTGGGGCACGCCAGAGCCGGTCAGCACGGCGATCCCCGGCGCGTCGAACGTGCCGATGTAGCCCGGCGTCGAGGGAATGGTGGTGAAGAGATTCACCACCGCCGTCATCAGCATCAGCACCGTAAAAGGCGCCTCGAAGGGAAAGGCGTGCATCACGAACCAGTACTTGAGCGTCTCGCCGAGCCAGATCAGGATGGTCGTACCCAGCATGACCAGCAGATCGCGCGGGCTGCGCAGGGCTTGCAGCCCGCTGACGAAACGATCAAACAGACCGTGGACGCGGGGGCGCAGCCCCACGGGCAGGAGTCGATCCACCAGGCAGCCGTAGAAGCGGCTCATCCGCTCGGGACGGGCGGCGAGGAGCATGAAGACCAGGAAAGCGATGCCGAAGAGCGCGCTGCAACCGATCACCAGGAAGCGAAACACGGGCGGCACCGGGGCGAAGGGCAGGGTGGCAAAGACGAACAAGAGCATCACCAACCCGTCAAACATGCGTTCGAGCACCACCGTGGCGAGCGAGGAACTCATCGGCACGCCCTCGGTGCGCCGCAGCACGTAACTGCGCAACACCTCGCCGGCGCGCAACGGATAGACGTTGTTGCCCATGTACCCGATGACAACCACCGGAAAGAGCCGGCGCAGCGGAACCGGCCGCAGGTGATCGAGCATCGCCCGCCAGCGCCAGGTGCGCACCCACACGGTCACGAAATAGACCCCGATGCCCGGCAGTAGCCACCAGTACCGGGCCTCGCGCAGGGCCTGCCAGAAGTGCTGGAGATCCAGCCCCGTCAGGGCCACACCGAGGAAGACCAGGCTGATCCCGAGGCCGATCCAGAACTTCCAACTGCGCAAGGTGACCCTCCGTAAGCCACGGTGACAACGACATCGGCTCATCTTACAGGAGGTACGCGGTCGCCTTCCGGCGGGGAGGGGTGGAGGGCCTGCGGCCCTCCACGAACCATTCCCGGGTCGCCTGGGCACCGCGGGCGGGGAAGGAGGGTTATGCAGGGAGGCTTCGCCTCACCCCTCCACCGCGTACGTCACGTCATCTTACCCGGTCAGGCGTACCATTGTCAACGCGCTTCCCATCTGCCCGAGGTGAACATACGCCCTCGGCGAGGGGCGTGGGGAAACCCGGTTTCCCCATCCCCCCACCCGGTGAGAGGGTTTGGGAGGGCTACGCCCTCCCAGGAAGGATGTTCATCCCATCGGTGTGCGGCGGAGCCGCATGGACCGCTGAGGTGAACATACACCCTCGGCGAGGGGCGTGGGGAAACCGGGTTTCCCCATACCTCAGCGGACGCGGGCCTCCGGCCCGCGTCCGCGGGGGTATGGGGAAACCCGGTTTCCCCATACCCCTCGCCGAGGGCTTATGTTCACGTAAGAAGAGGCAGGCTGCTCCCAGGACCATCCTTCATCGCGGCGGGGTACGGCGGAGCCGCATGGATGGCTGAGGTGACCATCGTGCGCCGCGTGCAGCCCCCCTCCCAGCCTCCCCCCGCCGGGGGGAGGAGCCGCGTTCCCGCCCCCGGCGGGGGAGGGTCAGGGAGGGGGCCGTCACCGTGCCCGCGGAGCCGCGACGCGGGCGGGACGCCCGCGCTCCCAGGCCATGGGCATCGGGCGTTGTGCGCCGTGCGCATGACCGTCTAATGTGATGGTCTTTGAAAAATTAATCCGCTATGCCGGGCTGGCCGTGGGGCTGAAGCCCTCGGCTAGGGGATGCGAAGGCCGCCTGCGCGGCCTATACCGGATTATGTATTCAAAGACCATGGGGGAACCTGGTTCCCCCATACCCCCGCCCGCGGGAGGGTGTGGGCGGACGCGGCCCGCCCGCAGGGGGCTGGGGAAACCGGGTTTCCCCAGCCTCTCACCTGGTGGGAGGGTCTGGAGGGTGGGGGGGGACACCGGGTTTCCCCAGCCCCCGGCCCGCCAGGGAAACTGGTTCCTTCGTGCCCCTGCCTCGCCGGGGTAACCGGCGTGTTACAATAGAGCAACGTATTTCAAAAGACTGCCCCACGCCGGGCGCACGCGGTTGCCCGGCGGCTTCGCCGGCGGGAACCATCGGAATTCTATGCCATTCTACCGGGACATGG
>DAOTYR010000367.1:0-2466 GCA_034434655.1 Chloroflexaceae bacterium | reverse complement strand
CAGCGCCTCACCGCCCGCTCTGAAGGGGGTGGAAACCGAATAAACTCGACCGGGGCGGTTCCTGGCCTCGTGGCACCGCCCCGCACCCCCCCGCTCGAAGGGGGTGACCCAAGATCGAATAAACGAATCGCAGGGCTCCTCCCCGCTGGGCTGCATCATCCCCGCTGCAGGCGCCCCGCGTGACATGCTCCCGATGCCCCGGGAGGCAGTCCCTCCCCGCTGGGCTGCATCATCCCCGCTGCAGGCGCCGGAACCCCCGTCCTATTCGTGTCGTGCCGCCCCCATTCGTGGTGCAGCGCCTCACCGCCCCGCTCCAATCCTATTTTCGATTGCAGATTTTAGATTGTAGATTGCCCTCCGTTTCGAAAATCGAAAATCGAACGCCGGCGTATGCTGAGGTACCAGCCACGCTTGCAGCCGAAGACCATGTCAACGCCGATGAGACCCGCTAACGTGAACATAAGCCCTCGGAGCGGGGTGGGGGGAAACCCGGTTTCCCCACGCCTCCGCCCACGGGAGGGCTCGGCCCTCAAGCAGGGGATATGGGGAAACCTGGTTTCCCCATATCCCCACCCGGTGGCAGGGTTTGGGAAGGCGCAGCCCTCCCAAGAACAATCTTATTTTCATCCCATTGGTGTGCGGCGCGAGCCGCATGGACGGCTGGCGTGAAGGGCAGCGCAAACCCTGGCTGTGGGTTGCGGTCGGCAGCGTGGCGACGTTGTTCTTGCTGGCCTATGGGCGGGGCAAGCAGCAGTTGCGCGTGCTGCTGGGCGAGGCGTTTGTCGGACTGGCGACCTCCACGACCGCTGCACCGCCTCCAACAGTCTGGCGACGGCACGGCGGTAACTGTGCTGGGCGCATATTGTGCGCAACCTGCGGGGCCGTGTCGAGGCGCAAGGGCCGTGGCAGGAAGCAGCAACGGCACTGCTAGTATTGGCCGAGGACGTGCTGGTGTAACTGTTCACACCTGGGGTAACCCACGCGCCTGCGAGCGAGGGCGGTTCGCCCCTGTCGCTTCTCCGCGGGCAAGATGGTCTTTGAGAAATTAATCCGCTATGCCGGGCTGGCCGTGGGGCTAAAGCCCTCGGCTACGGAATGCGAAGCCCGCATGCGCGGGCTAGAGCGGATTATGTATGCAAAGACCATCCGAACCCTCCCGCGGGCGGGGGTGTGGGGAAACCTGGTTTCCCCACACCCCGCTCCAAAGGACCATCTTTAGCCTGTCGAGTTCGCGGCGCCATTGGACTCGCTGCTCCGGGTCGAAGCGCAAGGCCGGCGCGCCGCCGCTCGTCCACCATGGCGCGGAAACGGCGCCGTCGGGCGTCGCGCCCCGTCGGCCCGCGCCCCCGAGCGTGTTGTGACCGCGCAAAACGCCGCGGGCGCGGCGGGCGGCCTCTGCTATAATGAAGCCCGGGAGGGAGCACAGCGGGAGCGTCGCCGCGCTATGGCCAGTGAAGAATCGCGCCTCGTCGAAGCCGGGCAGCGGGGAGATGTCGAGGCGTTCAACCAGCTCGTGCGGCTGTATGAAGCGCGGGTCTACAACCTCTGCTACCGCATGCTCGGCGACGCCGACTCCGCCGCTGATGTCACCCAGGAAACCTTCATCGCCGCCTACCGCAACCTCCCCCGCTTTCGCGGCGGCATGTTCCGCGCCTGGCTGCTGCGCATCGCCACCAACGCCTGCCACGATACCCTGCGCGCCCGTAAACGCCGGCCCGCTCTGTCCCTCGACGCCACCGACGCGAGCGAGAGCGGTCCCCTGTCCTACCTCGCCGATACCGGCGAATCGCCCGATGAAACCGCGCTGCGCCACGAACTGGCCCGCGCCATCGAGCAGGGGTTGGCCCAACTGCCCGACGACCAGCGCGTCGTTGTGATCCTCAGCGATCTCCAGGGCCTGGCCTACGAGGAGATCGCCGCGGTCACCGGCGCCAATCTCGGGACGGTGAAGTCGCGCCTCAGCCGCGGCCGCGCCCGGCTGCGCGATATTCTCCGCGCCGGGGAACTCCTGCCATCGAAATTTCGTCATGATGACAAGTAGCTGATACGCCTCTGGCGCGTAAGCTCCCGATGGGAGAATCGCGGAGGGCCAGGCCCTCCGAAGAGATCTAACATGAACATGGGGGAACCTGGTTCCCCCATGCCCCTGCCCGCGGGAGAGCCTGGCCCTCGAGCAGGGGGATGGGGAAACCAGGTTTCCCCATCCCTCCGCCTGCGGGAGAGTTTGGGAGGGCGCAGCTCTTGCGCAGGGATCCGGGGAAACCGGGTTTCCCCAGATCCCCACCCGCGGGAGGGTTTGGGAGGGCTGCGCCCTCCCGGGAACAACCTTTGTTCATCCCGTCAGTGTGCGGCGGAGCCGCATGAGAGACATGGGGAAACCCGGTTTCCCCATACTCCTATCGTTGCGCGGCGCAGCCGCACATCAGACCGCCATGCAACCATCGCCCGCCAACAACCTGTCCGATA
>DAOTYR010000366.1:0-18106 GCA_034434655.1 Chloroflexaceae bacterium | reverse complement strand
GCGCCCCATCGGCAGGCACGAGCGCCAGGGTCAGGCGTTTGCCGGGGTGGAAGCTCAGCCCGCTCAGGTAGGCCAGGTTGGCGTCGGGCATAAGCGCCAGTCCGTCGAGCCGCTGGTCGCGCAGGGCCTCGATGAGGCGCTGAAGGCGTTGGGAGTGCATGCTGGCTCCTTGCTGAACACCACAGCGGGGGCGGCGTCCTCGCCCAATCTTGCCGCGGGCGGGGGGATGGGGAAACCCGGTTTCCCCATCCCCCTGCTTGAGGGCCACGCCCGCCCAAATCCTCCCGCGGGCGGGGGGATGGGGGAACCTGGTTCCCCCATGGTCACGTGAGACGGTCATGCGCATGGCGCACAACACCGCGATGACCATGGCCTGGGAGCGCGGGCGTCCCGCCCGCGCCACGGCGCCGCGGGCACGGCGCCGGCCCCCGCCCTGACCCTCCCCCCACTGGGGGCGGGCACCCGGCTCCTCCCCCCAGCGGGGGGAGGCTGGGAGGGGGGCTGAACCCGGCGAACGATGGTCACCTCAGCCGTCCATGCCGCCGGGCGGTAAGTGTTCACACTTGGGGTAACCCACGCGCCCGGGAGCGCGGGCGTCCCGCCCGCGCCACGGCTCCGTGGGCAGGGCGCCGGCCCCCGCCCTGACCCTCCCCCCTGGGGGCGGGCACCCGGCTCCTCCCCCCAGCGGGGGGAGGCTGGGAGGAGGGCTGAACCCTGCGAACGATGGTCACCTCAGCCAGCGGGAGGCAAGGCCCCGCGAGCGGCCAGTTCCTGCGGCAACAGCGCATGGTACAGGAAGCTATGCACCGGAGTGGGCACGCCGGCCGCCTGGCCGAGGCGCACCACCGCGCCGTTCTGGGCCTCCAGTTCCGACGGGCGGCCCTCCATCATATCGCGTTGCATCGAGGCGGTAGACTCGTAAGGCAGCGTGTCGAGGAACCGCAGCGTCGCGTCGGCCTGCATCGGGTCGAGGGCCACCCCGCGGGCGTTGGCCACCGCCACCACTTCGCGCAGCGCTGCCTGGGCCAGCGCGCGGGTGCCGGGCAGGCGCAGCCAGACGCCGATCGGCGCGCGCGTGACGGCGCCGAGGCCGCTCCAGGTACACACGAGCATAAACTTTTCCCAGATTGCCACGTGGATGTCGGGCGGGACGATGGCGCCAAAGCCCGCCTCGCTGAAGGCGGCCCGCAGGGTCTCGACCCGGACGCTACGCCGGTTATCCAGCTCGCCGAAGATGATCGTCGGCTCGGCCCCCACGTGGCGAATGACCCCCGGAGCGGCGATGTAGGCGATGATGCGGCACAGCCCGCCGAGCACGCGCTCCGGCCCCAGGGCCGCCGCGAGGATGTCGGGGGCCTCGACGCCGTTGAGCAGCGGCAGCACCACCGTCGCGGAGCCGATCAGTGGGGCCAGCGTGGGGGCCGCCTCGACGAGTTGCCAGGTCTTCACCGCCACCAGCACCAGATCCACGGGGCCGATGGCCGCGGGGTCGCCGGTGGCGCTGGCGGGGCGCGCGCTGAAGGCCCCCTGTGGGCTTTCAATGCGCAACCCGGCCGCCCGCGCGGCCTCCAGGTGCGCCCCACGGCCAATCAGATGCACCTCGTGGCCGGCCCGCGCCAGATGCGCGCCAAAGTAACCACCCACCCCGCCCGGACCAAAAACGGCGATGCGCATCGCGACCTCCTCACAACTCCACACGCAGGCGCAGGTTCCCCAGGCGCACCTCGTCCCCCTGTTTGAGCGGCGTGGCCTGGCGCGGGCTTAGCCGGGCCGCGTTGAGAAAGGTTCCATTGGTGCTGTCGAGATCCTCGATCATAATCTGGCCGGCCTGCACGAAGAGGCGCGCGTGGCGGCGGCCCACGCCGAGATTGATCCCGTCGTAATCGGTCAGATCCACATCGGGGAAGAAATTGCTCACCGCGTCGGCCCGCCCGACCAGGGCCTGCGGCGCGGCCGGCAGCGCCACCACGGCGCCCGAGGGCTGCACAATCAGCCGCGCCGGGGCCAGGGTGGCCCGCGGCGGCAGAGCAGGCGCCACCGGCGGCGGGGCTGGCATGACCGGCTGGGGCGGTGGAGCCGGCGTGACCGGGCGGGGCGGCGGGTAGACGGGTTGGGGCGGCACGCCGCCGTGGGCCGGCGTGGGGGCCGCCGGGCGCGGCGCGCCGAGCAGAGGCGCGCCGCAGTTGTCGCAGAAGGCCTCGCCGGGGATGACCGCCACCCCGCACTGCGGGCAGAGAGACGGCCCGGCAGGAGCAGGGGCGGCGACCGGGCGCCCCGGGGCGGTCGCCGGCGGCGGCGCGGCCGGACCCTGCGCGGGCACCGGGATCATGACCGCGCCACACTGGTCGCAGTAGCGCGCGGAAGGGGGATTTTCAACACCACATTGCGGACAGAACGGCATAGGTTCCCACTCCCAGGTATCGGTGCGGTGCGTAGCGTTTGACGTCGTGGCGATAAGACTGCGCCCGGAAACGGCTTGTTGCAGGGTACTATAGCACACGCCGCGCCGCCTGCAACCAGGGCTACATCAACGTCCGGTGGATCGTCCGCGCCGTGGGCGTCATGGTCTTTGAATACATACTCCGCTCTCGCCCGCGCCGGCGACCTTCGCATCCCCTAGCCGAGGGCTTATGGTTTTTGAATACATACTCCGCTCTCGCCCGCGCCGGCGGGCTTCGCAGAGGCTCGCCCGCGGCTTCAGTCGCCGGGCGGACGACTCTGACCTGGCCCTGGCCTGCAACCAGGAGTTGCCCGTGTGTCGCGTCCCACTGCTATAATGCCATGCATGCCAATCAGGACACGAGGGAGCAGCATCCATGGACCTCACCGCTGGCTACGAGATGTTTCTGACCGACGAGCACGCCATGCTGCGGCAAACGGTGCGCCAGTTTGCCGAGCAGGAGGTCGCGCCGTTCATTCGCGCCTGGGACCGTTCGGGCGCCGAGCAGCACGAAGGCCCCGAAACGCGCCCGCACATCCGCCCTGTGCTGAAGCGCATGGGCGAGCTGGGCTTCCTGGGCATCTGCCTGCCCCGGCGCTACGGTGGCGCGGGGATGGACTACCTGGCCCTCGCGGTGGTCTGCGAGGAACTCGAACGGGTAGACAGCTTCCTGCGCGTGGTGATGTCGGTGCATACCGGCCTCAACTCGCTGAGCCTCTTCCAGTGGGGCAGCGAGGAGCAGAAGCAGCGTTACCTGGTGCCCCAGGCCCGCGGCGAGCAACTCGCCGGCTACTGCCTCACCGAGCCTGATTCGGGCACCGATGCCGCCGCCATGCGCGCCACTGCCCGCCGCGACGGCGATAGCTACATCCTCAACGGCGAAAAGACCTGGATCAGTCTGGCCGATATTGCCGACAACTTCCTGGTAATGGCCAGGACCGATCCGGACCGGGGCGCGCGCGGCATCTCGGCCTTCATCGTCGAGCGGCGCTGGCCCGGGGTCTCCAGTCAGCCCATCCACGGGAAGCTGGGGGTGCGCGCCGGTAACACCGGCAGCGTCATTTTTCAGGATGTGCGCGTGCCCGCCGCCAACCGCCTCGGCGAAGAGGGCGAGGGCTTCAAAATCGCCATGGCCGCCCTCGACAACGGGCGCTACACCGTGGCAGCCGGCGCCACCGGGCTGATCCAGGCCAGCCTGGAAGCCAGCCTGCGCTACGCCCGCGAACGCCACACCTTCGGCAAGCCGATCGCCGAGCATCAACTGGTCAGGCGCATGCTCAGCCACATGGTCCGCAAGCTCGACACCTCGCGGCTCCTGGTCTATCGGGCGGGCTGGATGAAGAACCGCGGCCTGCGCAACACGCGCGAGACCACCCTGGCCAAGTGGCATGCCACGGTATCGAGCTTCGAGTCCGCCGATGATGCCATTCAGATCCACGGCGCCTACGGCTACGCCGACGAGTATCCGGTGGAGCGCTACCTGCGCAACGCCCGCGGGGCGGTGATCTACGAAGGCACCCGCGAATTGCAGGAGTTGTTGCAGGCCGATTTCGCCCTCGGGTACCGCATCAACCCGCCGCTGCGCTGCGAACTCCCCGCGTATGACGCCGAGGCGTGGGGTTGACAGCCGGGCGGAAAACGAGGATTATAGCGCCTATCAAGAACGTGTTCACATGTCTCCCGGGAGCGCGGGCATCTTGCCCGCGGAGATGCGACAAGGGCGGGGCACCCTCACTCCCAGGCACGTGTGTTACCCCAGGTGTGAACAGGTACCCTATCAAGTCTCCGGGACAAGGGACGGAGAACGTGGTACAATCGGTGGCGTTACAGGTGCCGGTAGGGTGTCGCGCAGGCGACGCCCCGACGAAGGAGCTTGGGCATGCACATCGTCGTGTGTATGAAGCAGGTCCCTCGGGACAACTCGGTCAAGATCAACCCTGACCTGAGCATCAACGCTGACGGGATCGAGAAGATCATCAACCTGTTCGACGAGTACGCGATCGAGGAAGGGATTATCTGGAACGAGAAGCACGGCGGGAAGCTGACCGTTCTCTCGATGGGCACCGACGAGTGGGTTGAGCAGATGCGCCGCGCCCTGGCCATGGGCGCCACCGACGCGCTGCTGCTGAAGGATCCGGCCTTTGCCACCCTCGACACCATCGCCGCGGCGAAGGTGGTGGCGGCGGCGATCCGCAAGCTTGGCGATGTCGATCTGATCCTCACCGGCCGGAACAGCACCGACGATGAGAGTGGCGCCTTCGCCCCCGCTCTGGCGCGGGTCCTGGGCTGGCCCCAGCTCACCTATGTGGGGAAGGTGATTGATGTCAATCCCGGCAGCAAGACGATCAGCGTCGAGCGGCATCTGGAGACGGTGGTGGAGACGGTGACCGCGCCGTTGCCCGCCGTGGTGAGCGTGATCAAGGATATCAACAACCCGCGCTATCCCTCGCTGCTGAAGATCAAGAAGGTCGCCAAGGTGGAGCCGCCGGTGTGGACGGCAGCCGATCTGGGCGTCACCGGTCTCGCGCCGACGGTTACGGTGACGCAGCGCGTGCCGCCGCCGCCGCGTCCGAGCGGCGAGATGATCGACGGCCCCGACGCGGCCGCCAAGGTGAAGAAACTGGTCGATAAGCTGCTGGAGAACCAGATTATCTAGCGCAGACGTTGCCCCCGCGCCCGTGGCGCGGGCATGCGCTGGCAGCGTTGTGTCGCAGGAGGAACATATGCCGGGCGTACTGGTTTATGTGGAGCAGGTAGACGGCGAGATCGCCGCCGTGACACGGGAGTTGCTGGGCAAGGGCAAGGAACTGGCGGCCGCCCTCGGCGGCCCGTTGAGCGCGGTGGTAGTGGGCAGCGGCGTGGGCGCGGTGGCCGAGAAAGTGACAGCCTACGGCGCCGATACGGTGTATACCGTTGACGACCCGCGGCTCTCCCCCTACACGACCGATGGGCACGTGGCCGCGGCGAAGGTCGCCGTGGCCGCGGCGCAGCCGGCGCTGATCCTCGCCGGGGCCAGTTTCCAGATGCGCGACTTCGGCGCGGCCCTGGCCGCCGATCTGGATGCCGGGCTGGTGGTGGACGCGATCGATCTGAAGGCCGAGGGTGGCGCGGTGACCGCGGTGCGCCCCTCCCACGGCGGAAACGTGATCAATACCTACGCCTTCGCCACTGGCCGCCCGGTGGTGGCCCTGGTGCGCAAGCAGAGCTTCCCCGAGGCGCAGCCCGGCGCCGCCGCCGGCAGCGTGCAGGCCCTGGCCCTCGATGGCGCGGAGATCCGCACCACCGTGAACAATGTCGCGCCGAAGACCGGCGCGGTCAACCTCACCGACGCGGCCATCATCGTGACCGGCGGGCGCGGCCTGGGCGACAAGGACAACTACTACAAGCTCATCCCGCCTCTGGCCGAGGCCCTCGGCGGCGCCTACGGCGCCTCGCGCGCCATCGTGGACGCCGGCTGGGTGCCCTATGAGCACCAGGTCGGCCAGACCGGCAAGACGGTCTCGCCCAAGCTCTACGTGGCCTGCGGCGTCTCCGGGGCCATCCAGCACCTGGCAGGTATGCGCACCAGCCGCAATATCGTGGCGATCAACAAGGACGCCGAAGCGCCGATCTTCCGGGTCGCCACTTTCGGCCTGGTCGGCGATGTGAACGAGGTGCTGCCCCTGCTGACCCAGGAATTGAAGAGCCGCCTTAGCCGGTAGGATCGGAGGGTGGAGAACCCTGGTTTCCTCGCACCCTGGCATCTCCGAGGGAGGGTGTGGGAGGGTAAATCCCTCCCACACCCTCCCTTGCTCATGCCGGTATGCGGAATTGTGAAGAAAAACTCCCGAAATTGGTATGGACGTGGTGCGATCTTTTCGCTATACTACCTTGTACAAGATAACGACGCATGCCGACCGTGGCGGCGGCGCTGTCCATATATGGTCTGACAGCCAGATTGCGACAACGCGTTTTCTGCGGGATGGCAGGCTCGCTCTGTTCCACTCTCCCCGAACCTGTCGGGATGGCGTGTCAGGCCAGCAGGTCGAAAGGATTACAAGCTATGAGCGCACTCATTCTCCTTGCTGTGGCTGTCGTTCTCGCCCTCGTCTCCGTCGCCGCGCTACGCAAGGTTCAGCAGGCTCCCGCCCGCGTCGTTATCGAGCCAGACACGCTCCTGCGTCGCCGCCGCCGCCAGTAGGCCCAACCGGCTACACAGTACGCCACCACGTCTCTTCGCTGATCCGTCGTACCTGTTCACACTCGGGGTCATCCACGAGCCTGGAAGTGAGGGTGTTCCGCAACCCTCCCACCGGGTGGGGGATGGGGAAACCTGGTTTCCCCATCCCTCTGCTTGAGGGCTGCGCCCCGCACACGTGGGGACACCAGGTTTCTTCACACACCTCCTCCGAGGGCTTCTTTCCACGTTGGCATTAGCAGGCTTTCATTGGGATGCGGGAAGCAATCCTCTATACTGAGAGGCGGCAGTGGAACTTCCACCGCCGCCTTCTCGTCTATCCATCGTGGTCCCTGCTGCCGCGGGCTTCCCGCGATGGATCCTGATCGGGTTGCCTGACGGTATGCGTAGCGTGCGAGGAGCCGGTTGTGTCCCGAGCCGTCCGTCGTTTGCTTCCCATTCTCCTGGTGGTGCCGATCCTGACCGCCGCCCTGGCGCAGACGGGGCGCGCCGCTCCCCCCGCCGCGGAGGCGATCAGCCTGACCGCCCGTCCCGCCTATGAGGGCGTCTTTCGCCCCAACCGGTGGATGCCGATCGTGGTTGAAGTGGCCAACGAGGGCGCCGACCGGAACGTGGAGTTGCGCGTCGGCACCCGCGAGGGCGCCCGGTACGCGACGGTGGTTGCGTTGCCTCACCGTGGGCGTAAGGTGGCGCCTGTCTATGTCTTCCTGACCCCTGCCTCGCGGCGGCTGCGGGTGCAGGCGCTCGACGCCGGTCAGGAACTTGCCGCTACGACCCTGCAACTCCCTCCCTTCAACCCCCAGGCCCGTTACGTCGCGGTGGTGGGGCAGGAGGGCGCGCCAGCGCCCCCCCTGCCCGCGCGGCTCTCCGGCGGCTCCGTGCTCGTCCCGATCCTGTTGCGCCCCGAAGATATGCCTGAGCATGCCCTGGGTTTCAGCGCGTTCGATACGGTCGTTCTGGAAGATGCCCCCACCGAGGCGTTGAACGAACGCCAGCGCGCGGCGCTCGGCGAGTGGGTGCTTCGCGGCGGCCAGGTGATCCTCGGCGGCGGGGACGGTCTGCGCCGCTCGCTGGCCGGCCTGCCCGCGATCTTGCGGACGGTAACGGTGACCGCGGTTGAGCCGGCGCCCGCCGCGACGCTGTTCGGGGCCGATGCCGGGGCCGGGTCGGTGCCGCTGGCCCGCGTGACGCCCCTGCCAATCGCCGGCGCGCCCGCTCCCTACGCCGTGCCGCTGTTTGCCGACGCAAGCGTGGCCGCTCTGGAGCAGAGCCTGGGGCGCGGCGTGATCACTGTGGCGCCCTGGCCGCTGGCGCATCCTGCGGTGCGCGCGTGGGCCGAGGCGCCGGAGGTGTGGGAGGTGTTGATGCATCCCCTTGCGCCTCCGCCCCCGGGCTTCGAAGCTCAGGCGCTGAGCCTGGATGGTTTCCTCGAAGGCAGCCTGGCCGCCAGCCTCACCAGCCTCCCGGCCCTGGAGTTCCCGCCCCTGGGTTTGCTGGCCGGATTGCTGCTGGCCTACATCGTCCTGGTCGGGCCGGTCACCTATCTGGTGTTGCGCCGCTTCGACCGACAGGCCTGGGGATGGGTCGTGGCGCCGGCGATCACCCTGCTCTTTACCGGGTTAACCTATGGCCTCGGATACGTCCAGCGGGGCGGCGACGTGTTGCTGGCCTCGGTCAACCTGATCGAGTCGCTTGACGCCCATGGCGACGTGGCGCGTCTGCGTTCCTTCGTGGGGCTGTTCTCGCCCGAACGGCGCAACTACAGCCTGCGCGTCGCGGCGGCGAACGACGCCGCTCTGTTGCTGCGCCCAGTCTCTATCCAGGGGCCGTGGGACCCTGGCGCCGCCGGTGGCGGGGTGTTTCTCCAGGAAGCTGAGGCGGGCGCGAAGGCCGATGCCTTCGAAGTGGCCCAGTGGTCCATGCGCGCGCTGGGCGCCGATGTGATTACCAGCACGACCGGACTTGCCGCGCGTATCACCATCGCCGGCGACGAGGTGCATGGGGAGGTCGAGAACCGTGGCGATCAGGCGCTGGCGGATGTCGCCCTGGTGCAGGGCGATCGGGTGGCGCGGCTGGGCGATCTGGCCCCGGGTGAGCGGCGCAGCGCTCTCCTGCAGCGCCAGCGCGTGGCCCAGCCGGGGTTGTTTGGGCCGGTCATCCCTCTGGGCTACCTGATCTACAGCGATGAAATTGACCGTCAGGGCCAGCCCGGCGGCCAACCGCTGGCCGCCGGGTTGCAGCAACGGATCCGCATTCTCGACGCCTTCTACAGCTACGGGTTGGCCCTTCAGAACGGTCAGCCGCTGGTGATCGCCTGGAGCAGCGCGGCAGGTCTGTCGCTGGCCCTCGAAGGGACGCGGGCAAGCAGCCAGCATACGACGCTCATCACCGCAACGCCCCGCATAACGGTTGCCGGCGATACGCTGAGCCTGGGGCGGGGTTGGCTCGCCTCCCGCTTTGAAAGCCCCGGCACCACGAGTTGTATGGGCGGTCAGGGGCTGGGCCTGCTCGTGCGGCCCGATCCGGCAGTGGTGAACCTGGTGTTGCCCCGCGACCTGTACGGGCTGCGCCCCGAGGCGATGACCCTGGAGACGGGCGCCGATGGTCCCTGGCAACCGACCACCGTGGTTGAGCTGTACAATTGGAACGCAGGCGCCTGGGAGGCGCAAAGCCTGATGCGCCGTTCGCAGCCCATCGAGGCCCCCGAGCGCTTCCTGGGCAGCAATGGCGCCATCCGGGTGCGGTTGAGCTACCCCCACGGCGAGGCCGCACCCGGATGCGTGTATGTAGATGCCACGTTGAAGGGACGCATGCCATGACCCCGGCCATCGAGACGGTCAATCTCACCCGGCGCTATGGCCGCATGGTTGCCCTCGACCACCTGAACCTGACGGTGGCCCGGGGAAGCATTTACGGCTTTATCGGCCCGAACGGCGCCGGCAAGACGACCACCCTGCGCCTGCTCGCCGGTCTGATCGAGCCGACCTCCGGCGAAGTGCGCTTGATGGGGCAACGGCTCATCCCCGGCGGCGGCCAGCGCCTGGTGGGCTACATGCCCGACTTCTTCGGCGTCTACGACGATCTGCGGGTCTGGGAGTATCTCGACTTCTTCGCCCGCTGCTATGGTCTGGAAGCGGCGCGCCGCCGCCGGACGGTTGATGAGTTGCTCAACCTGGTCGATCTGGCCGATCGGCGCAACGCCTATGTGCAGAGCCTGTCGCGGGGTATGCAGCAGCGGCTCTGCCTGGCCCACGCGCTGGTGCATGATCCGCCCGTGTTGCTGCTTGACGAGCCGGCGAGCGGGCTGGACCCGCGGGCGCGGGTGGAGTTGCGGGAATTGTTGCGCACCCTGCGCGACATGGGCAAGACGGTGCTGGTCAGTTCGCACATTTTGAGCGAACTGGCCGAGGTGTGCAACGAGATCGGGATCATCGACAGCGGCAAGATGATTGTCAGCGGTCCGGTAGAGACGGTCCGCCGGCAGTTGGAAGGCAGCGCCCGGCTGCGCATCCGCGTGCTGCGGGGCCTGGAGACGGCCCGCGCCTTGCTGCAGCGCGTGGCGGCCACCCCAGAGGAGGGACTGCCGCGGCTCCGCGGGGTGCGGGCCGATCCGTCCGACGAGGCGGTCGTGCTGGTCGAGGTGGAGGAGAGCGATGAGGAGCGGCAGGCGGCGCTACTGACGCGCCTGGTACAGGCGGGAGTGGTGGTCAGCGAATTTCGGGCGCAGGCGGAGAACCTGGAGGAGTTGTTCTTGCGTCTGACCGCGGCGGAGTAAGCGTTTATGCGGGGGATACGTCTTCAGCGACCGCAGATCAACCCGATTATCGTGCGCGAAGCGCGCACACGCATGCGGGGCGCGCGGCCCTACGTCGTGCTGACCGTGTTTCTCGCGCTGCTGGCCCTCGCTGGCGTGGGGATCTTTCAGTTGATGGCGCAGCAGGCGCGCTTTGGCGGCGTGCTCCTGAGCGCGCAGGTGGGCCAGGGGCTTTTCAAAGGTCTGGCCTTTGTCGAGTTGCTGCTGGTGGTCTTTCTGGCGCCAGCGATGACCAGCGGGGCCATCAGTGGTGAGCGTGAAGGGTTGACCTACGACATGCTCATGGCTACGCCCCTGCGGCCCGAACAGGTGCTGTGGGGCAAACTGGTGGCGGCGTTGAGTTACCTGTTCGTGCTGATCTTCGCCGCCGTGCCGGTGTTCAGTGTGGTATTCGTCTTTGGCGGGGTCGAGCCGATGGCCCTGCTGAAGGCGTTGGCGCTGCTGGTGATGACGACCATCTTCTTCGGGACGCTGGGCCTGTTCTGCTCAGCCTTGCTCCAGCGGACGACGCGGGCGACGGTGGTGGCCTACGCGCTGGTCTTGCTGCTGCTGGGCGTACCGCTGCTCCTTGCGACGGTCTGGGGACAATTCTCGACCCCCCCGGGGCAGGCGCCGCCGCCGCCGCTGGTATACCTGCAGCCCTTCAGCGCGCTGACGGCGATTACCACGATCACGCCCTCCGCCGACCAGGCGATGAACTTCTTCGGCTATGGCGATCCCCTGAGCGGCCTGCCGTTCCTGACGCTGCTGTGGCCCGGGGTGATCCACTACGGGCCGGCGGGGCCGGTTGTGGTGCCGGTCTACCGGGCGACGCTGATCTTCTACGGCCTGCTGACGGTCCTGCTCAGTTGGGCCACGGCGCATCTGATGGGGCCGGGGCGACGCTGGCGTCCGCGCCGCAGCGATCTGGGGTTCGTCCTGCTGCTGCTGGTGATCGGCCTGGCGGCCTATGTCTGGCGCGACTGGTGGCACGTGGCGCCGCCGCGGATGGGGTGAGCGATCAAACAGGGAAGCCCGCTGTTCCGGGTTTCCCGATCGGCGGTCCCCTTGTTGGGGGCGGGAGTGCGGCTCCGCCGCACACGAACAGGATGAACATAGGTTGTTCTTGGGAGGGCGCAGCCCTCCCACACCCTGCGGGTGGGGATCTGGGGGGAAACCCGGTTTCCCCAGCCCCCTGCGTGAGGCCGCAGCCCTCCCACACCCTCCCGCGGGTGGGGATCTGGGGGGAAACCCGGTTTCCCCAGCCCCCTGCGTGAGGGCGTAGCCCTCCCACACCCTCCCGCGGGCGGGGGTCTGGGGGAACCAGGTTCCCCCATGTTCACATCAGGCTGCGCAGCACCCCCACGACGCGCCCCTGGATGCGCACATTCTCGGGGGAGGTATAAATGGGTTGCATGGCGCTGTTGGCAGGCTGGAGGCGGATGCGGTCCCCCTCGTAGTAGAACTTCTTGAGGGTCACCGCATTCTCATCAACGATCCATGCGGCGACCATCTGGCCGTTTTCGGCGTCCTCCTGGTGGCGCAGCAGCACGATGTCGCCATCGTCGATCAGCGCGTCGATCATGGATTGGCCGCGCACCCGCAGGGCGAACACATCCTTGAGCTTTTCCGGGGGGACAATCTCGGCGGGCACGTCGATCTTCTCGGCGGACGCTGGATCCACCTCTTGCGGGTCGGGGAGCGGGGAGCCGGCAGTGATCACCCCGAGCAGCGGCACCTGGCCGCCTCTGCCGGTCAGGCTGAGCGGGACAAACTCGTTCTCTTTCCGCGCCAGCGTGATCCCGCGCGACACTTTCCCCTCCCGATTGATCCAGCCTTTCTCCTTCAGGGCCTTGAGGTTGTAGGCCACCACCGAGGTCGAGCTAATATTGAGCTTACTCTTGATATCACGAATGGCTGGCGCGTAGCCGTTCTTACGTATGAACTCCTCAATGTAATCCAGCATCTCTTTCTGACGCTGAGAAAGCCCATTGCCTCTACGCATGTCTCCCCATCCTTTCTCTGGCCGCAGCCCGGATGGGGCCAACGGCGAGCTTCCGATACACGATGCGCGCTACGCGAACCAGTATGCACTGTGCGTGCAGAACGGCACAGCCGGCTGTGCCGGAGTAGAACTTTTGTCGCAAGTATAGCAAAGAAAACACTTGTGCGTCAAGAGGGCGGGCCGTTGCCGATGTCGTTGGGGCTTGCCCCGCGCCGTTGAGTCATTCGTGCTGCTGGCAGCTACCCTGGTAGACCTTCGTGCGGCTGCGCCGCACACTGCCGTGATGAAAGAGTTGTTTTTGGGCGGGCGGCGCCCTCCCAGCGCCTGCCGCGGGCGGGGGGATGGGGAAAGCGGGGTTCCCCATTTTTAATCGGATTTCGGGGCGTCTCTATGACGCTGTGGCAGCGTGCTATAATCGCGGGTATGGAGCAGGTGATCGCAGTTGATCTGGGGGGCACGTTTCTGCGCGCCGCGCTGGTGACGGCGCGGGGGCAGGTGCTGGCCCACGAGCGTGTTCCCACGCAGGTTGAAGCCGGCCCCACGGCGGTGATCGGGCGGGTGGTGGAGTTGATCGAGCGTATGCGCGCCCGCCTGCCCGAGGAAGCGACCCTGCTTGGGGTGGGCATCGGCGCGCCCGGCCCCCTCGATCCGGCCACGGGGGTGGTCTACTCGCCGCCCAATATGCCCGGCTGGCACACGGTGCCTCTGCGGTCCATGGTCGCTGAGGCCACCGGGCTGCCGGTGGAACTGGGCAATGACGCCAATGTCGCCGCGCTGGGCGAGTGGCGCTTCGGGGGTGGCCAGGGCCGGCAACATCTGGTCTATGTCACCGTGAGCACCGGCATTGGTGGCGGGGTGATCACCGACGGGCGCCTGCTGTTGGGGCGCATGGGCGCGGGCGCCGAGTTGGGGTTTATGGTGCTCGATACCGAACGGGGCGCGGTGTGGGAGGATCTGGCCTCGGGCACGGCCCTTGGGCGCGCCGCTGCCGCGGCGATGCCCGCGCGCCCGGAGAGCCTGTTGCACCAGCGGGCCACCCCGGCCACGGTGACCGGCGCCGACGTGGCCGCCGCGGCGGCTGCGGGCGACGCGCTGGCGACCGAGTTGATGGCCCGTGAGGCGCGGCTGCTCGGGTTGGGGTTCGCTTCGATCCTGCACGTCTTTAGCCCCGAGGTGCTGATTGCCGGCGGCGGGGTGATCTTGAACAACCCCGGCTTGCTCGAACAGGCCCGCGCAATTGCCTACGCCCACGTGAAGGTGGCTCTCTATCGCGATGTGCCGATCATCGCCGCGACCCTGGGCGATCACGCCGGCCTGCTCGGCGCTGCCGCGCTGGCGCTGGCCGCCCACGAGCGCTAAGCGATGCTGTGGTGTAAGTGTTCACATGGTTCCTGGGAGCGCGGGCAGCTTGCCCGCGGAGACGCGACGCGGGCGGGACGCCCGCGCTCCCAGGCGCGTGGGTTACCCCTAGTTTGAACACTTAGGCATGGTTCAAAACCTGCGGTTTGCGCTTGACCGTCTGGCGGGGAGGTGTGGAGGGGCCAGGCCCCTCCACAACCTTCCCTGTGGTCCCGTGTCGAGGCAAACGGTCATGTGCGTTTGAACCACGCCTTACGCTGCGATCATCATTGTAGGTGTGAACCGTCTATGGGCTATGCTGACCCATCGCCAGTTGCGCGGAACGCCGCGCGCCAGCGCACGCTGCTGCTGGCCTGGCTGACGCTGCTGTTCTTTTTTGCCCTCTTTGCCGGGATGCTCGCCTGGGCGCTATGGACCGGGCGTGAAGTCTACCGCGCGGCTACCGAGCCGCGTGAAGCGGTGTTGATTGTGCGCGGCCCCGCCGAGTCGATCGCCTGGCGACCGGCCCATCGAACGGTGTACCAGGCCCCACGTGACGAGCAGCCGCTGTCCGAGGGTGATTCGGTGCGGATCGTCGCGTCGGCCGGCTACGGGCAGTTGGCCAGTGTGCGTCTGTTCGAGGAGAGCCAGCTTGATCTGTGGGCCGGCGCCGAGGTGGCCATCGAGGCGCTGCGCACCAGTCGCTGGCACAGCGGCACCCTGGAGATTGCCGTGCGCCAGCGTGCCGGCTATGTGCGCTACGACATCACGCCCAACCAGCGCTATGCGCAGGCGCGTTACACGGTGCGCGTAGCCGATGCGCGGCTTGATCTGGCGCCCGGGGGCAGTTACAGCGTCGAGTTGCTTCCTCCCGAGCGCGCGGTGCTGCGGCCCGATGGCGGCAATGCCCTCTCCGCCGATGTGGCGGTGCGCAGCGGCGTGGCGCTGGTCCACGGCGCCGACGGGCGCAGCGTCGAGGTGCGGCCCCGCGAACGTCTGGTGATCGATCCGGCCGGCGTGCCCGGCCTGGTCGTCCCCGCCCGCTGGGAATTGATCCGCGATGGCGGTTTCAGCCAGTTTAGCGAGGTGGAGTATAACAATACCACGCGCCAGGATGACCCGACCCTGCCCAGGGCCACCACCTGGCGGGTCTACTCCGGCCCGGCATTGCCGCTCGAACAACGGGGGTTCTTCCGCCTCTCGCCGATCTGCCGCCCCCAGCTCCCCGAAGGGAGTTGCGGCCCCGATGACCGGCGCGTGGCCGCCTGGTTCTACCGGCCCGGCAACCAGACCAGCGGCTTTACCACGGGCATCAAACAGGACCTGGGACCGCGGGGCGAGGGGATCGATATCTCGGAGTACCGCTCCTTGCGCTTTTCGCTCTGGGCGCGCATTCTCTACCAGTCGCTCAATGACGTCGGCGACCGCGGCACGGAGTGCCCGGTGATGATCCGCCTGGTGGCGAAGCGCACTTCTCCGGCTGATGCGGAGGAGGAACGGGTGGTGTGCGTCTACAGCGATAACGATGATCGGCCGCCGCAGGTGACTCAGCCCGGCGTGACCTATATCCCTGTGGAGCGGGCCGTCTGGGCCAATATCAGCTTCGATTTGCGCGATGAAGGCTGGCTCCCCGACTATCGCCTGTTGCGCAGCATCGAGATCTATGCCAATGGCCACGACTATGATTCGCGCGTGACCGAGGTGTCGCTGATCGGTGAGCAGTGAAGGTCAGGGGATCTGCCTGATCTTCTCGCCCTTAGAGGCTGTCCAATATAAGATCACCGCGCTTTACCTGACGCCGCTCCGCTGCGCTTCGCGGCGCAGGTAAAGCGCATACCGTTAGGCGCTTCATCGTAGCCTGTCGTAGAGAATATGCCTTTGATGTCGATACCTTGACGTGGGTGGTAAGATGACACCGACGTGTCGGAGGTTCGGAGGCCCGGCAAATGGGTTCGTATACCGAATTACAGGCTTGCACACCTGTTCCGGTAAACATAAATGGCTTCAATCAGTCTGCTCAATTACCATATGGTTTGCAGGTTGACCACATTCGCGCATCGATGGTCGATTTTCTCGACTTCTTGGGATTTGTCAACCTCCAACTAAACACTAAGAGCATTCAGCGTCTTGAGTCGATGCTGATGCCGGCAAATTTCAGCAGCATTGTCGGAGAGTTCATGTCATCAACTGTTCCAAGGTATTGCAATACGATCGTCAAGAACAAATTTCATAACGGCCATCCTGATATGATTCCCGCAGGCATGTTCGTTAACGACGCTGTGCAGCATGCAACGGAAGGTATAGAGGTTAAGGCATCGAGATACCTGCGGGGATGGCAAGGACACAATCCAGAGGACGTATGGCTTATGGTTTTCGTATTTGACAGCAACCGTCCGAGAGACACGATTCCGAGACCGTTTCAATTCGTCATGGTAGCAGGGGCGAAGCTATCGAAAAGTGATTGGATATTCTCTGGCAGATCTGCGACGAGTCGCCGTACAATTACAGCAAGTGTAACGGAAACAGGCTATCAGAAGATGATGGCCAACTGGATTTACCGAGCTTAGTGGTTAAAGATATCAAGCAGAGAAAGTTGTGTGGCATCACTCTCGACATGCAAGCTAGCCAGCTTTGGCACCGCGTGCTTTGCCATCTCAAAATAGTCGATGTGCCGTTCAATACCAATACAGATCAGACCTTGCGAGTCAGCAGCAGCTACCGTTGATCCAGAGCCCATGAAAGGATCAACAATAACTCCTTGACCTAGCGGAAGAGATGCTCGTACTATCTGCCTAAGGAACGACTGGGGTTTTAAACTAGGATGATTGGCGATATCGCGCTCTCTTCGCGGTGTCCGTTCACTGACAATCACATCGCTAAAGGGTTGATTGGCGTTAACACGTCGGAGTCCACCGGTACCGTATTTTCGGAGACAATCGCTAACCTTCATACCCTGTGGCAGAGGTTTCCTGAAGATGCCCCACGGCTCGTAGCAACTTCGCGGAAGTGAACATACTTCTGGAAATTCGTCTTCAGCATTCTTTGGACGATCACCCCCACGAAAAGTGCGAATTAAGCGGATGAGTTCACCACGGAACTCTAATCCACTTGAAACTAAAGCGCTAAATACAAGTTGAGATAAAAAAGCGTTACTGGCAATAAATATATGACCACCCGGTAGTAGTGAATGAACAGCCAGTTTACCCCACTCGTAAAAGAAATGATATAGTGTGTCTCGTTCCTTTTGATTAAGAGCTGTGAATCGTGGAAGAGGTGCTCGATCGCTCCCGTCGAAGGACGGAGGAATCCTCCAGATACCTCCATTCCCATTAGCGCGCTTCTCTATTTGATCAAAATTATATTCTTTCACGCCATAGGGAGGGTCGGTTACGATTGCATGAATGCTATTTTGAGGTATTCTACCCATCCACTCAAAACAATCGGCGTGGATAATCAACGAGTTGTTAAACTTATGAGACTGATAATCAAACGTGCATGTGTCTATGGCGATCATGGTGTCACTTCTCCTCAACGGATTCACCGAAAGAGTACGCCGGGCTAAGCTCGCGAATGAGTTTTTCGAGTTTTCTTCTCTCGGACTCGTCGGCCGAAAGGAGGCTCTCAAAGTCGGCGATACTGAGGATAATAGCTTGAGAAGTATTGCGACGGCGTATTACATATCTCGTGCCGTTTTGAACAACATCATCCAATATACGGCCAAAGTTGTTTTGGGCCTCTGTGGAGGCAATAAGCTTTGTGCCCATAGTAAATCCTCTTAGCTAACTTAGCTAATATAGCTGGATTGTACAGAATATTTCGGCAACTGTCAAGCGGCAATTTCAATTTAGAGCTAGTGGCAGAGGCGGCTAACAAGCCCATGCAGCGGACGGCGCTTTGCGCTCCAAGATCGGTGCGATTTTGAAGCGAGGTTGCGACCTGAAAGCTTTCCCGATCTATCGGGGCGCCGCCACTGATGGGCAGGCCGTTATGTGCCTGGAGGTGCGCGGTCGCCTTCGGGCCGGCGAGAGCGCCATAGGCCGTGCGCCAGGAGGCGCGGCCCACCGCCGGTGGCGCCCCTGCTGGCCGAAAGATGACCGCGTATCTCCTCTCCTGGAGTTGGCGGTGATCTACCATGGAGTTGACATCATCGAGGTGGCGCGCATCCGGCATGCGGCGGAACGCTGGGGGATGCGCTTTCTCCAGCGCGTTTTCACCCCGGCGGAACTGGCTGACTGCGGGGTGGGCGGGCCGGCGCCGCGCTATGAGTCGCTGGCGGCGCGCTGGGCGGCCAAGGAAGCCACGGCCAAGGCCCTGGGCGCGGGTCTGCGCGGTCTCGGCGGCAGCCCGACGGGG
>DAOTYR010000365.1:0-6554 GCA_034434655.1 Chloroflexaceae bacterium | reverse complement strand
GGGCGCGGGTCCATACAGCCGGTGCCGTCGTCGAAGCACAGCACCGGCGCCCCGTTCTCAACGTCGCCGTGACCGGTATAGTGGAACAGGATCGGTTCACGCGGGTCGAGATCGTCGATCAGCGCCTGGCGGGTCGGCGCGATGCGCTGCCAGCGAATCGGCGCGGGCGGGGTCTGGCGCAGCAGGTCGTTGCGCAGCAGGTCGAGTTCCTGCACAACCTTCAGTCGCGGCAGCGGCTTATAGCCGGTAAACAACCCCGTTTTCGGATCATGCACCTCCTGCACCAGCGGGTCGCTACCCATGACCACCAGCCGCCAGGGCAGGTCAGGCGCAGGCGGTGATGGAAGCGGCGCCTCTGGAACCTCGCGCGCGAACAGATAGTTGAAGATCAAGAAATCGGCGCCGTCGTGCAGGTATTCCCAGGGAATCGCAGCCAGCTCCGCATCGGCGGTCTGGATGGCGATCAGGCTATCCAGATGCGGCGCGCGAGGCAGGCGCGCCAGCGCGGCGCGAAACGCATCACCGCCCAGCGCGGCGAACAGGCGCTGCCCATACGCCAGCGGATCGGCAGGGACAGGGCGTTGCGAGAAGAGGGGCTGATCAACCATGAGGGCCGCCGGCTCGAAGGATGCCGCCGGCTGCGCATCAATCTGCGCTTCCACGCGATCAATGGCTGTTCGACGAAACGAGATGGTGACCGGCATGTTTTCCTCATTGAGCTGACGAGATCGCAATGAAGTCGCGCAGACTCAAAATAATCAACGCATGTGGCGCTGCCGATTCGCTTGAATAGCGCAATTATAGCATGTCGCTCTGCTCCGGCCCGCGCAGGCCCCGGAGGCCGGAAGAGAACGCGGATCGGCGCGGAGGCGACGGATGGGCGCGGATGAGGTTTTGTCTGGAATGGCCCGCGAATGCCCGATCCTGAACCATGCCTGAATCCAAAATCTAAAATCCAAAATCCAAAATCTAAAATCCAAAATCTAAAATCCAAAAAAGGTGGTAGCATACCCATAGCTTCACTTGCCGCGCAGCGAAAGGCGCAGCGCGATGGCCCAGGCCCTCTCGAACCGCGACATCGCGGACATCTTTCTGGAGATTGCCGACCGCATGGAGATCCTCGGCGAGGATCGCTTCCGGGCGCTGGCCTACCGGCGGGCGGGCGAGGCGATCGCCGATCTGCCCATGCCGCTGGCGGATTATCGCGCCCGCGGCGCGCTGGAGGCGATCCCCGGCATCGGCAAGACCATCGCCGAGAAGATCGGCGTGATCCTCGACACCGGCGCCCTGCCGCTCGCCGAGCGGCTGCGGGCCGAGGTGCCCGACGGCGTGCTCGACATGCTGCGGGTGCCCGATCTCGGCCCCATGCGGGCGGGCCGGCTCTACCGGGAACTGGGGATCGCCGGTCTGGACGATCTGCGGCTGGCGCTGGAGAGCGGCCGGCTGCGGACGCTCAAGGGGTTCGGTCCGAAGAGCGAGGAACGCATCCGCCAGGGGTTGGCCGCGCTGGCCCAGGGCGAGCAACGCACCCTGCTCGGACCGGCGCTGGCCACGGCGGAGTTGCTGCTCGCCGAGTTGCGCGCCGCGCTGCCCGCCGGGGTGCGCCTGGCCTACACCGGCAGTTTGCGCCGCGGTCGCCCGACGGTGGGCGACATTGACCTGCTGGCCGCCGCCGATGACACGGCCGCGGTGACGGCTGCCTTTGTCGCTCTGCCGCAGGTGGCGCGTGTGCTCGCGCAGGGCGAGGTCAAAGTCTCGGCGCTGCTCCACAACGGCCTGCGCGCCGACCTGCTGGCGGTGGCCCCGGCGCGATGGGGCAGCGCGCTGCAGCATTTCACCGGCAGCAAAGAGCACAACATCCACCTGCGCCGGCTGGCGCAGGAACGCGGCTACAGCTTCTCCGAACAGGGCTTCGCCCGCCCCGATGGCGCGCTGATCACCTGCGCGAGCGAGGAGGAGGTCTACGCCACCCTGGGCTTGCCGTGGATCCCGCCGGAGCTGCGGGAGGACGCCGGGGAGTTCGAGGCCGCGGCGGCGGGGCGCCTGCCGGAGCTGATCCCCGCCGAGGCGCTGCTGGCCGATCTGCACATGCACAGCCGCTGGAGCGACGGGCGGGCGACCATCGCCGAGATGGCCGCCGCCGCCGCGGCCCGCGGGTTGCGCTACATCGCCATCACCGACCACAGCGCCTACCTGGGGGTGACCGGCGGCCTCGATACGGCCCGGCTGCGCGAGCAGGCCGCCGAGGTGGCCGCGGTCAACGCCGCATGGGCCGCCCGCGGCTCGTCCTTTCGCGTGCTCCACGGGGTTGAAGTTGACATAACGACCGACGGCACGCTGGCCCTGCCCGACGAGGAGCTGGCCGCCCTCGACCTGGTGGTGGCCTCGCTCCACGTGAGCCTGCGGCAGCCCCGCGAGCAGATCACCGCCCGCCTGCTCCGGGCCATCGCCAATCCGCACGTGGACATGATCGGCCATCCGACCGGGCGCATCCTCAACCGCCGCCCCGGCGCCGACCTGGATATGGAGGCGGTGTTCCGCGCCGCCGCCGAGCATGGCACCATCCTGGAGATCAATAGCGGCCCCGACCGTCTCGACCTGGACGCGGCCCACGTCCGCCGGGCGCTCGAACTGGGGGTCGATCTGGCCATCAATAGCGACGCGCACCATCCCGACGAACTGGCCTGGACGCGCCTGGGGGTGCTCACCGCCCGTCGTGGCTGGGCCCCCGCGGAGCGGGTGGTGAACACCTGGCCGCTCGAGCGCCTGCTGGAGCGGATACGGAGCAGGGGGCGATAAGGTGGGGTCTGGGGCAACCGGCTTGCCCCAGACCCTCGCCCGCCGGCGGGCTTCGCCCCGGAAGCCGGAAGAGCACGCGGATCGGCGCGGATATGGCGGATGGGCGCGGATGCGGTTGTGTCTGCACTGGCCCGCGTCGGGGGGATGCGGGCCGGAGGCCGGAAGAGCACGCGGATCGGCGCGGATATGACGGATGAGCGCGGATGCGGTTGTGTCTGCCCTGGCCCGCGTCGGGGGGCTTCGCCCCGGAAGCCGGAAGAGCACGCGGATCGGCGCGGAGGCGACGGATGGGCGCGGATGAGGTTTCGTCCGGAATAGCCCGCGTCGGCGGGGTTCGCACCCCCTACGGACCCTCCTTCCCCCCGCGACGCTGGAGGGCATGGACGACCTCGCGAGCAAAGGCGGCGAGCAGGGCCGCCTCGCGGCTGTCGGGCTCGGCGCGGGTGATGAGCGCCCGCAGGCGCCGCATGACCGTGGCGCCGTGGCCGGATTTGATGAAGCCGGCGGCCTTGATGGCAGCGGCGAGGGCCTCGAAGGTGGCGGCCAGTTCGGCGGCGGTGGCGGGCGCGCGCGCTGGCGGCGGGGGCAATGGCCCCAACGCGGCCATGCGCACCTCGTAGAGGGTCAGCAGGACGGCCTGGGCCAGGTTCAGCGAGGGGTAGGCGGGGTCGGCGGGGAGGGTGAGCACGGCGTGGCAGCGGTCGAAGGCGGCATGGTCGAGGCCGTGATCCTCAGGGCCGAAGAGCAACGCCACCGGCCCGGCGCTCGCGGCGCGGGCGACGAGTTCCGCGGCAAAGGCGCGCGCGTCGGCGCGCATGGGGCGTTCGGGGTGGGCCCGCTCGCTCGTGCCCACGACAAAACGCGCGTCGGCCAGGGCGACGTCGAGATCGCCATAGACCTCGATGCTGGCTACCAGATCCTCGCTGCGGTGGGCAACCACGGTGAGGTCCGCCGGAGTGAAGGGCGGCGGCTGCACCAGGCGCAGGCGCCGGAAGCCCATATTCTTCATCGCCCGCACCGCCGCGCCGATGTTCCGCGGGTCCTGCGGGCGGTGGAGCACGATGATGAACTGGTCCATTGGGCGCAGGAGGGAGGCGGGGAGGCCTTGTCCCCTCGCCTCCCCCCCTTCCTCGCCGGAAGGTGACTGCGTATCTCCTGCTGGATGGGTGAATTGGAACATGTGTGTTTGTGTTATAATGTGTGCTGGCAAGAGCTTATCCGGCGCCTGACGCTTGCCCGGTTCAGGCCTGCCACCGGGATGGAACCAGGCCCAATCCTTTCAGGTATTGGAACCAGGCCACCCCCGCCCTTCGAGCGGCGGCACGGCGCGCAAGAGCAGGAGCGATGGGATCACCCTTTCCTGGCATGGATCCATTCCTCGAACGTCCGGCCCTCTGGCCGGACGTGCATACCAGCCTGATCGTCGCCCTGCGTGATGCGCTTCAGCCCCAGGTGCGCCCCAGGTACTACGTTGCGATTGAAGAGCGCACCTACATCGTCGAGCCGGGCGAGGTGGCGCTGGTAGGGCGGGCCGACGCGGCGGTGATCCAGCCCTCCGGCGGCGAGACGCCAGTGGGCCAGCCGCAGCGCGTCGGCGAGGCGGGCGCGATCATCGTCGAGCTGGATCTGCCCGACCAGATGCGCGAAACCTACCTGGAGGTGCGCTCGGTCGCCGATCACCAGGTCGTCACGCTGATCGAGATCCTCTCACCCACCAATAAGCGCCCTGGCGAGGGGCGCGAGCTCTACTTGCGTAAACGACGGGCGGTGCTGGCTTCGATGACCCACCTTGTCGAGATCGACCTGCTGCGCAGCGGCGAGGCCATGCCGCTCCGCGGCGCGCCCGCGGGCAGCGACTATCGCATTCTGGTCAGCCGCGCCGACCAGCGGCCCCGGGCCGAGTTGCTGCTGTGTCCGCTCCGCCAGCCCTTGCCGGTCGTGCGCGTGCCGCTGCGTCCCGGCGATAGAGAGCCGGAGCTTGATCTCAATCGTATCCTGCGCGATGTGTATGATCGCGCCGGGTACGACGCGCGGATCGACTACCGCGCCGCCCCTGACCCTCCGCTCGACGATGACCACGCGGCCTGGGCCGATGCCCTTCTGCGGACGGCCGGGCTGCGCTGAACGGTGTTCAACGGCGGCGGGGAAGGCGGGCTTTTCCTCTCCTTGCAGTACGGCCCTCCTTCCCTCTTGCGCTTGACCGTCTGGCGGGGAGGGGTGGCGGGGCCAGGCCCCGCCACAGCCACCCCTGTGGCTCCGTGTCGAGGCGAACGGTCACGTGCGTTTGACATATGCCTAAAATCCCCAATCAAAAATCAAAAATCAAAAATCTAAAATAGTAAGTATCACTTCAAAATGTAATACGTGGCCCGTTTATCGCCGATCTTCAGCAACATCCCCCGCTCGACCAGGTCGGCCAGGTCGCGGCGGATGGTTTCAGGGCTGACCTCGGGGAACTGCTCCTGGAGGTCGCGGTTGGTGATGCGCCCCTGGTCCATCACGAAGAGCAGGGCGGCGATCTGCCGCTCGTTGAGGCCCATGCGCGCCCACTCGCGGGTATCCAGCCCCTCGACGCTCAGGTCCTCCACGGGCTGGCCGATCAGCGTGACGAGGAAGCCGGCGGCGGTCTCGCGGAAGCCGGGGGGAGGCAGGCCGGCCTCGGCCATCTGGCGCAGCATGCGGTCGATGCCATAGCCCAGGCGCTCGATCAGGCCATAGTCGGCCAGCACCTGCACCAGGCTCTCATTGCGCGAGAAGCGCTCCTCGACGATATTCTCCACCGTCACGTGGCCGGGCAGGCGGCCCGGCGAGTAGACCTCCAGCCGGTCGCTGAAGAGCGCGACGCGGATGCCCTCGCCGCGCACGCTGTAGTCGCGGTGGGCGACGGCATTGACCAGCGCCTCGCGCACCGCGCCGGGGGGGAACTGGGTCCAATCCTGGCGTTCGAGGCCGACCATGCGGCTACCCTTGCGCATATGCTCCATGAGCCAGCGTTCGGCGCGGCGCAGCGCCTCGACCAGGGTATCGCGCACGTCTTCGCGTTCAAACACATCGGCCAGATCGCGCCCGCGGTAGCGCACCAGGGTGATCTCGGCCTGGGGGTAGCGGGCCTCCACCTGGCGGGCGAAGAGCAGCAGCCCGGCATTGGTGGGCGCGAACCAGGCCTGGGCATCGGCCACGGCGGCGGCGCCCTCCGCATCGGCGCGCGGCGCGGCCGCAGGCGCCGGCGCGCCCCCGCGCCTGACAACGCAGCCCCGGCGCTGGAGCAGGCTCAGCGGGTCGGCCTCGGCCTCCGGGCCGACCCGGCGGGCGTAGGCGCTCACTTTCAGCGGATCGAGTTCATCGAGGGTCGCGCCGGGGGGCGTCTCGCGCTCCCAGCTCACCTCGCCTCGTTCGAGGAGCAGGCGCCGCAGGGCTTCAGGAGAGAGGGGCTGATTGGCGCTCCCTTCGCGCCGCAGGTACTTGCCCCGCACGGCGTAGACCTGGGAGAGGCCCGCCGGCACGCTCACGACAAGCAGCGCGCGCTGCTCGTGGGTCGCCGGCTGCGGCAGGGGCAGGATCAGCGGCGGGGTGCAGGACAGGGCCGCCTCCAGCACCAGATCGCGCGCGGCGGCGACATCGGTTACGCCCTCGACCCTGCCCCGCGTCCGCCCAACCACGCCGAGCAGCAGCAGGCCGCCGCGCCCGTTGGCGAAAGCGGCGAGCGTCTCGGCAAGCTCATCGGGCCGGGCGCGCTCGCGGGCAAAGGCCACCTG
>DAOTYR010000364.1:0-2699 GCA_034434655.1 Chloroflexaceae bacterium | reverse complement strand
CACGTTGCTCGGGGATAAATGTATGCTTGCGGGGTTCATTAATATCACAACTGCAATGGCATGTCAAGATCCTTTTGACTGCTATTTCTGATCAACTCGATTCAAAATAGGGCGCCGTATGGAATCACAGCCTCGCAGGCTTCCTGGCGAGGTTCGTGACGCCATCCGTCGCAGGCATGACTCCGTCCGCGCCGTGGGATCAGCATCGAGCGCCGGGCGCGGGGGCGCGGGGGCGCGTGGCATGACGTGGCCGGTTTGCCGTTTGCTCGGCCCGGCCGGGCGTCTGCTTGCAGGTGGAGCAAGACGGGCAGGCTTTCGCTCTTCCCCAATGACGGACCCCGTGGGGGTGCGTTATCCCCACCCGGGGCGGCTGGTGGGGGAAGAGGGAGGGCGTAGGGGCGATGTAGGGGATGGCATAGGGGAGGGGGAACCCCGCCCCTGGCATCGCGCGATAGGGAGCCGGCGGAGGGGCGGGGGAGCCTCGCCCCTGCCCCCACTGCGTTACCCGCCCACCGCGCGCTCGATGCCCCACTCCATCAACCCCGCTTCCAGCATCTCCGCCATGGTCGCGGTGTCAATCTCGAGCACCACGCGCGCGTTCCGCGGCGCGCGGGCGCGGGCCTGGCGCAGCGCCTCTTCATAGTCGAAACCAGGCGTGGTCACGTTCATCGCCAGGTGCTCGATCCCGTGGGTTCCTAGCGCCAGCGCCGCCTGATGCGGCTCGCTCAGGGCCATGATCGTCTGCCCGCGGGTCAGTTCGCCCTCGGTCACGACGCGCACAGTCGCGGGTACGGCCATACCCAGTTCGGGATGCAGGGCGTAGATCACCGCCGCGGCAGCGGGCACGGCAACGGGCGTCATCTGGCGATTCACGGCGCGGGTGTAGCTGTCGAACACCCGGCCAAGGAAGCGACCAACCTCGCCGCCTTCGTATTCCAGCCGTCTGGCGAACCCGTGGTCCGGTTCCAGGGCCTGGAACGCATCACGGGCCACCAGTTCGACCTCCAGGGAGCTTTCGAGCACCAGGGCCAGGGCGTGGGGATCGGCGAAGGCGTTGAACTCAGCCGCAGGGGTGATCGATCCAGGGCCCTGAGCGCCAGCCAGCGCCACCAGCCGGGCGCCAACCAGGTCTTCAGGATAGGCCTGCACGGCGCGGGCTATATTCGTGAGCGGCCCGAGCGCGATGATCGTCAGGCCGGGGTAAGCGCGCGCCGCCGCGGCAATCGCCCCCGGCGCCCCCGCGGGCACCCCGTCAAGATCATGGGAGCGTTGCGCTCCCCACAGCCCGTCAGGGCCATGGATCAACGCCCCCGCGTTGGTTCGGGGATAGACCATCGGCGCCGAGGCGCCAATGGTCACCGGCGCCTCGCGCCGCAGTACGTCGAGGAGCGTGAGCAGGTTCGCGGTGGTGTTCTGTACGCTGCTGTTGCCAAAGACACTGCTCATCCCGACAATTTTGACGTCAGGACGGCGCAGCAGCCAGGCGATGGCAAGGGCGTCATCACAGCCGACATCGGCGTCGATGAATACGGGCAGCGAATCCGTCGCGCTGTGTGGTTCCTGCCGCATGGTGGGCTTTCCTCCGTATCGCTCTACCGCAATGGAATAGGACGCCTCCAGTGTATCGGACAGCGATGGGACGCCGCTGACCGTGCCCGGCGCCATGGATGAGACTCTCGTCATCCGCCGACAGCGCGGGCGTGTTCGCCGGTCAGCAGCGCGCGGGTGCGCCTGGCAACCGTCGCCGGCATTTCGCGCACCATCCCCGCCAGGGCCTCGAGGTCGGCCAGATCGTTCACCCCGAACCAATTCGGGAGGATAGCCCAGGACAGGTCAAGCCCGCGGGCGGCGCAGAGCAGCGCCTCAGGATGCTCGTCTCGCGCGGGCAGCGTGCGGAGCAGCAGCGGCTCCGCGCTCCTCAACCCCAGCAGGTACCATCCCTGCCGCTCGGTGGGGCCGAACACCACCCCCGCCCCCGCGACCAGGTGGGTGAGGGCGTCGCGGAGGCGCCAGGGCGGCAGATGGGGGAGATCGCCGCCGATGACCACCGCGGGGTCGCCTCCGGCCAGGGCCTCCTCGAGCAGCGCGGCGAGGGCCCGCGGCCCGCTGCCCGCCAGCGGCCGTAGCGTCACCTCCGCTTCAGGGGCCAGATCCAACGGCACACGTGGATCGTGGGCCACCACCACCCGCGCGCCGCTGATCTCCCGCGCGACCTCGACCGTATCGCTCACAAGCGCCTGGAACAGCGCCATGGTTGCCCGGCCAAGCGGGTGGACCAGATCCTCGCGCCGCAATGCATCAGCGAGAACTATCAGCGTTGGCGTCATAGACTACTCCCTGTATGGCCTGCGACATCGTTTCGCTGCGTGACCCCTGGCGTATCCCTTCGACGGAGGCGCGGAGCGTGGCTCTCCGCTGCCGACCCTGAAGCGTGCGGAACAGCCGCGGCTTGCAGGACAGCCACGCCCTTCAGCCTTTACAGTTATAGTAGTCGCTGTTACACCCTCCCGTGGCGGAGGGGATGAGCGAAATGTCACCCCTGTGGGGAGCAGTATAACACACTGCGTTACGCCCGCCCGCTCGGGTCTTTCAGGCGACCTCAGACCCCTATGCGGCTCGCGCCGCACACCGACGGGATGAACATACGATTGTTCCTGGGAGGGCTACGCCTTCCCAGACCCTCCCACCGGGTGGGGGGA
>DAOTYR010000363.1:0-2045 GCA_034434655.1 Chloroflexaceae bacterium | reverse complement strand
GCGACCTGCTGATGTACCAGTTCGGGAAAGTCGACGATGGCCGGCATCCTGCCCTCCTGACCTCGCCTCAACCGCGTCCTGATGCCTTCATCTTACCATCGGTGGCAACCCCCGCCTGACTTTGCAAAAGTCCAGATGAACATAAGCCCTCGGCGAGGGATGTGGAGAAACCGGGTTTCCCCACGCCCCCGCCCCGCAGGGGGATGGGGAAACCGGGTTTCCCCATCCCCCCACCCGGTGGGAGGGCTACGCCCTCCCAAGAATTATTTTCATCCCGTCGGTGTGCGGCGCGAGCCGCATGGACGGCCGGGGGGAAGCAGCGCCCCGCCAACGGGAACATAGGTGTAAACTACGTCGTATCGATGATCACCCGCAGCACTTCCTCCAGCGCATCCACTCCGCCCTGGTTGTAAGCGATCCACTGGATCGCCGGGCGCTCGCGGGCCTGCTGCGCCCGCAGCGCCTCCTGCCACGTTGTAAGATCCTGCGCCACTATCGGGCGAGGGTCCCCACCTCCTGCCTCCCTGAGCCGTCGCCTGAGGGCGCTCAGCGCCACCAGTCGCCCCTCGTCGTATTTCATGCCCCCGGTCACTCGACCGTCCTGTTGCAACCGGCAGACATTCGTGCCACCGGTCTGGTCGGTCAACGAGCGCTCCGCCGCGGCAATGCCCTGATCGAGCAGGCGCGCGAGTTCTTCGTTCATCTGGCCTCCGAAACAGGGACAGGCGTATCTCCAACTCGCTGGCAACGGTTCACAGTATGCGGCGCGCGCCGCCCGTCGTCAAGCGTGAAGGAGGGGAACCCGCCATGCGCTTTCGTCACGCGCTCATCCTGGTCCTCGTCGGCGCGGTCCTCGCGGCGCTCGCTCCTGCGCCGATTGCCCGCGCCCAGACAGTGGGATCGCAGGCCCTGCCCGTCCTGCAGACGGGCAATCACGTGGTTGAGGAGCCGTTCCGCAGTTTCATTCTGGCCCATGGCGGCCTGGAGTGGTCGGGGCCGCCGCTCAGCGCCGAGTTCTACGATGCTGAAACCCGCGCTTATGTGCAGTACTTCACCTATGTGCGTCTGGAGCGCCGCGGTGACAGCGTAGAACTTGCGCCCCTCGGACGCCTGTACACCGCCGGGCGCCAGGACGAGGCCCCGTTTCATCCGGTGGCGCCTGACGCGCCCGATACGCATGAGCGCGTCTTTGTTGCCGCGACGGGACATACGCTGGGTGGCGCCTTTGCCTGGCACCACAGCCGGCACGGCGGCGTGTCCTTGCTTGGTTACCCGATCTCGGAGGAGTTTTACGAAGCACAGCCGGATGGTTCAACGTTGCTGGTGCAGTACTTCGAACGGGCGCGCCTGAGTTACCATCCTGAGCATGCCGGCAGCGATCACGAAGTGCAGCGCGCGCCCCTCGGCGCCTGGCTGGTCGCTGCCATGGCGCCCGCCACGGCCATCGCCCCTCAACCGTTGAACCTGCTGGCCAGCGCCAGCATGCGCTACCGAGCCGGCGGCAGCAGCGGCGCGAACATCGAACTGGCGGCCGCGCGCCTCAATGGCGCGCTCCTCGCCCCCGGCGCCGAACTGTCCTTCCTCAGAAGCCTGGGAGGCATCTCCACTGCCGGCGGGTTCCGCCCCGGTCCGGGCATTGTGGGCGGCCAGGTGGTGGAGACCATGGTCGGTGGCGGTGTCTGTGTCGTGGCCACGCTCCTCTACCGCGCGGCGTGGGAAGCCGGCCTGCCGATTACCGAACGGCGGGGGCACAGCCGCTGGCTGACCAGTTTCGCCGACCGGCCGGGCCTCGACGCAGCCGTCGCCGACCCTGGTCTGGACCTGCGCATCCGCAACGATACCGGCGCGCCAATCTACCTGCTGGTCACGGCGCGTGGCGGCCATGCAACACTGAGCCTCTGGGGGCGCGGCGATGGACGCAGCGTAACCCTGGGCGCGCCACAGGTTCGCCGTGGCGACCCGCTGCTGGTTACCAACACGCGGGTCATTCGCGCGCCCAACGGTGCGTTGCTGCGGAGCGAGCGGGTGGTGAGCGCCTATCGTCC
>DAOTYR010000362.1:0-2993 GCA_034434655.1 Chloroflexaceae bacterium | reverse complement strand
TCCGGGCGCACCGTAATCAACGAGCCGACGGCGAAGTCTAGCTCGGTAGGTTGCTCGTAGGCGCTCATCGCTTCTCCTTAAGTTGAGCGTGCTGACAAGGTTCAGAACTGCCGTCCATGCAGCGCAACCAGGTCTTTATCATTGTTTGCAGTATACCATACCAGCCGTCCATGCGGCTGCGCCGCACACGAACAGGATGCAAAGAGGTTCTTCCTGGGAGGGCTGCGCCCTCCCAGACCCTCCTGCGGGTGGGGGCATGGGGAAACCCGGTTTCCCCATGCCCCTGCGGGGCGGGGGCGTGGGGAACCCCGGTTTCCCCACACCCTCTTCGAGAGCCTATGTTCACGGTAGCCGTCCATGCGGCTCCGTCGCACACCGACGGGATGAACATACGGTTCTTCTTGTGAGGGCTGCGCCCTCCCACACCCTCCCACCAGGTGAGGGGATGGGGCAACCGGTTTCCCCATCCCCCTGCTCGAGGGCCAGGCCCTCTTCCTCCCTCCTGCGGGCGGGGAGGGTGGGAAAACCGGGTTTCCCCACCCTCCGCTCCGAGGGGCCATGTTCACGTCAGACAGCAATGGCAAGGCCTCCCGGCCTCGCCAAGGCAGACAAGCGATGCTTGAGCCTGGCACGATCCTGCAAAATCGCTACGAGATCATCGCGCCTATCGGCAAAGGCGGTATGGGCTCCGTGTACCGGGCGCGCGATCTGCGGCTACGGACGGATGTGGCCCTCAAAGAGACCCTGTTTTCCGATCCGGCCTACCGCCGCGCCTTTCAGCAAGAGGCGCAGATCCTGGCTCGCCTGCGCCATCAGGCCCTGCCACGGGTGCTCGACCACTTCAGCGAGGGCCAGGGCCAGTTCCTGGTGATGGAATATATTCCCGGCGAGGATCTGGGCAACCAGCTCGCCCGGCTCGGCGCGCGCTTCGCCACCCCCCAGGCGATGCCCACCATTCTGCGCTGGGCCGACCAGCTCCTCGACGTCCTGCATTACCTGCACACGCGGCCGGTTCCCGTCTACCACCGGGATATCAAGCCCAAGAACCTGAAGCTCACCGCGACCTATGAGATTATTCTGCTCGACTTCGGGCTGGCGCGTGGCGGCGTGACGGTTTCGTTCGATCTGAATGACACAACCGCCTCGCAGGCCCAGGCGCGCAAGATCTACGGCTTTACGCCGCCCTACGCGCCCCTCGAACAGATGCGCGATGGCGAGCCCGATGCCCGCAGCGACCTGTACGCCCTGGCGGCGACCATCTACCATCTGTTGACGGCCACCATGCCCGTTGACGCAATGTCGCGGATGGCAAAACTGGCCCACGGACAGCCCGACCCGCTCCGCCCGATCCGCGATCTGGCGCCCCATGTTCCTGAAGGCATCGCGGAACTGCTGCAGCAGGCCCTGCGTGTGAGCATCGACGAGCGCCCGAAAACGGCCAGAGAGATGCGCGAAGCCTTGCAGCGTTTGCGTGGCGGCCCTTCCCCGACCCGCGCCGGTTCGACCGGCCAGCCTGCCGGCCGGCCAACCCCACAAGCCGGCGCAGTCGCCAATGAGACGCCGGCTTCCGAGCCGCGACCGCCGGTTGAAGGCTTGAGCACCAGCGCGACGAGTTACCCCGGCGCGATCACCCCCCATGTCGCCGGGCCGTCCACGGAGTTGACGGCGAAGCCCATCGGCGCCCTGCTGCGCATGCTCACCACCGGCAGCCCCATCCGCTCGCTCGATTTTAGCCCCAGCGGCGCGCTGCTGGCCGCCGGCTACGATGATCATACGGCCGGTCTCTGGCGCATCGCCAACTTCACCCACCTGGCAACGCTCAAAGGGCACACCAGCGGTATCCGCTGTCTGCGCTTCGCCCCGACGGGCGGCATCCTCGCCACGGCCAGCGACGATGAGACGGTGCGCCTCTGGCAGGTGGCCGATAGCGCCTTCCTGCGCCTGCTGCGCGTGCCGGGCTGCCCCATCGAGAGCATCGCCTTCAGCCCCAACGGGCGCCATCTAGCTATTGGAGGCTGGGGCAGCACGATCACCCTCTGCGAGGTGGAGAAGGATCGCCTCAGTATCGTGAACAGCCTGGCATCGCCGTTCATCCACAGCCTGGCCTTCAGCCCCGACAACAGCCTGATCGCCGCCGGGGCCTACGATGGCTCGGTATACCTCTGGCACGCCGAAGATGGCCTGCTGGTGGGCGCACTGAGCGGATCAACCACCTTTATCAATTCGGTGGCCTTCAGCCCCGATGGAACCTGGCTCGTCGCCAGCAGCGGCAACCAGGCGCGCGTGTGGCGCCTGCGCGACCAGAAGCCGATCGAGAGCCTGGGAGGACACCAGGGGCCGGTCCATGCGATTGCCTTCAGCCCCAATGGGCACTTCCTCGCCACCGCCAGCGAAGACCGGATGATTCGCCTCTGGCGCACTAGCGACTGGACCGCGCTGCCCGCCACGCTGGAACATCGCGCCGGTGTCGCCAGTCTCGCCTACGGTCCCCACGGGTCAATCATCGCCAGCGGCGCCCGCGATGGGCGCATCTACCTCTGGAGGATTGCGGGGGCGTAGGGGACAGCGCGGAGAGCCGCACCCTCGCGGACCCTTCCCTTGTCAGCCGTCCATGCGGCTGCGCCGCACAACACCGCAATGAACATACGGTTGTTCCTGGGAGGGCTGCGCCCTCCCACACCCTCCCACCGGGTGGGGGGAGGGGGAAACCCGGTTTCCCCATCCCCCTGCGCGCGGGCTGCGCCCGCACCTACCCGGGGGCGGGGGCATGGGGAAACCCGGTTTCCCCACCCCCCACGCCGAGGGCGTATGTTCACCGCAGGCCCCATGCGCGGGGCGCACACCGCCCGATGCAAACGGCCCGGGAGCACGGGCGGGACGCCCGCGTCGCGGCGCCGCGGGCACGGTGACGGTCCCCGCCCTGACCCTCCTCCGCTGGGGGCGGGAACCCGGCGCCTCCCCCCAGCGGGGGGAGGCTGGGAGGGGGGCTGAAC
>DAOTYR010000361.1:0-2163 GCA_034434655.1 Chloroflexaceae bacterium | reverse complement strand
GCGCACGCGGAGGTGCACGCCCACTGCACTTCTTCACCCTGCGAAGCGGGTGCCCCGGCGATCGCAAAACCGACTGCGCGCTGCGCAACCCTGCCGCGGGAGACGAGGGAGGTGCGGCGCGCGAGGTGACCGATGGCGCCTGCGGCGCGCCGGAGGGAACGTTGATGGTTATGGGCCGTGACTGTCCATCGCCCGCTTCGCCAGTAGTGCGCCCCGCCCGCCAGGCGGCGATCCGTGCCGTCGCCCAGGCCACCTCCGCAGAAGCCTGGGGGAACCCGCTTTCCCCGGCCTCCCGCCGCGCCGGGCTCAGCAATAGGCCGCCTCCAGCCGCGGCACGATCACCTTCCAGTCGTAGTGCGCCGCCACGTGGGCCCGCCCGGCGGCCCCCAGACGCGCCCCCAGGTCGGGATCGGCGATCAGGCGCAGCACCGCGGCGGCGAAGGTCTCGGCGCGATCGGCGATGAGCAGGTGCGTTTCGTGGCGCAGCCCCGCGATGCCCTCGACGCCCAGCGAGGTGCTGACCACCGGCGCTTCCATCGCCAGGGCCTCCAGCAGCTTCAGGCGCGACCCGCCGCCGATGCGCATGGGCAGGACAAAGACCGCCGCGCCGTCTATGTAGGGCCGCACGTCGGCCACCTCGCCCACCAGTTCGACGGCCTCGCCATCGGCCAGGGCCTGCGCGGCGCGCCCCGCCGCCCGGCCCACCACCAGCAGCCGCGCGTCGGGCCGTTGCGCCCTGATCCGCGGCAGCACATCCCTCACGAACCAGCGCAGCGCGTCCAGGTTGGGCCGGTAATCCAGCGTGCCGACGAAGGTCAGCGTGGCGGGGCCGAGGTCGCCCACCACCGGGCCGCGGCGCAGGTGCGCCGTATCCACGCCGTTGGGCACCACCCGCAGCCGGTGGGCGTGCCGCGGGTCGAGCCGGGCCAGCGCGGCGCGGTCCTGCTCCGAGACCACCAGCAGGCGATCGAAGGCCCGCAGGGCGCCCCGCTCGTAGCGCGCCAGTTTGCGCCATTGAACCAGTGAATACACGCCGGCGACCAGCGCCCCGGGACGCAGGGCCAGGCCCTGGCGCAGGTCGGCCAGCGCGGCGCGGCGTTGCAGCACGTACTCGGCGTTGAACTCATCGAGCGCGAGCAGCGGGCCGAGGCCGCGCGCCTGCATCAGGTAGCCTGCCATCTCGATGCTCTCGGCCTGCACCACATCGTAGCGTCGGGCGGCCAGCAGGCGGCTGAGGGCCTCGGCGTAGGCCGGGGCCTGGTTGCGCAGCCCTATGTCGGGCGTCGCCGCGGTCAGCGTCGTAACGCCGCGCCGGAGCAGCGAGCGCCGGGGCGGGCCGGGCACGCTGATCACCCCGCAGATGGCCCGCAGCGGCGCCAGCGCCGCCACCGCCGCGGCGTCCGGCGCGAAGGTGAGCAGCGTGACCTCGTGGCGCGCCGCCAGCCCCCGCAGCAGGTGGTAGATGCGCAGCGCGCCGCCGCTGCGCGGCGGGTAGGGCGGGTAGGGCGAAAGGAGAAGAATGTGCATGGCGCTCCGGGTCTATCTGTTCGGGCACGTCAACGCCGCGCTCCGCCTGGCTGGTTTTTTGTGGAGGTGTAGCAGTTCAATCCAGCCGTCCATACGGCTCGCGCCGCACACCGACGGGATGAACATACGGTTGTTCCTGGGAGGGCGTAGCCCTCCCAGACCCTCCCGCGGGTGGGGGAATGGGGAAACCGGGTTTCCCCACGCCCCCGCCCCGCAGGGGGATGGGGAAACCCGGTTTCCCCATACCCCCACCCGGTGGGAGGGTCTGGGAGGGCGACGCCCTCCCAAGACGTATTTTCATCCCGTCGGTGTGCGGCGCAGCCGCATGGACGGCTCTTCAAATCTGGCGCAACGCGCGCGCTCCCAGGAGATATGTGAACACGTACCAGGCCGGTTATACCAAATCCAGTTGGCAGTTCCGCATGGTCGTTGCCGTCATCGCTCATCGTGACGCCATGCGCGGCAATCTGCAATCCAAAATCTGCAATCGGAAATGGTATGACGGGTCCGGGCCTTCACGACCCATAGAGGGTTGCTGCGCTTTGTCAGTTCCCGGTAGCGCAGGCAGAGGGGTGGAGGGCCGCGGTCCTCCAAAGAGAAACCCTTGATTTTTTCTTTCGGAGAGTCGAAGCCTCT
>DAOTYR010000360.1:0-13282 GCA_034434655.1 Chloroflexaceae bacterium | reverse complement strand
CTGGGAGCGCGGGCATCTTGCCCGCGGAGACGCGACTGAGGGCGGGACGCCCTCGCTTCCAGGTGCGGGTGTTACCCCAGGAGTGAACAGGTACGCCGCATGGACGGCTTACGTGAACATCGTCTCTTGGGGCGGGGAAATGGGGAAACCCGGTTTCCCCGTCTTCCAGCAGGTTTCGGGGTGCGTAAAACCCCCTGAGGAGAGCGAAGGGTATGACCACGACAGAGGAGGAGCGTCCGCGGACGGTACTGGTGGTAGTGGCCCACCCCGACGACGCGGAGTTCGGCTGCGGCGGTACGATCGCCGCCTGGGCGCGCGAGGGGTGGGAGGTGACCCTGGTGATCTGCACCGATGGCGCCTCGGGTGGCCCCGACGATGCCACCGATGTCGGCCCCGAGGCCCGGCAGCGCATTTCACAGGTGCGCAAGGCCGAGCAGCGGGCCGCCGCCGCCGTGCTGGGCATCAAGGAGGTGGTGTTCCTCGACTTCCCCGACGGCCTGTTGCTGCCGACGCTGGAGTTGCGCCGCGAGATCGTACGCCAGATCCGCCGCACCCGCGCCTACCGCGTCGTCTGCCAGTCGCCCGAGCGGGTCTGGACGCCGAACTATTCCCTGGGTCGCTTTCATCCCGACCATATGGCGGCGGGCGAGGCGACCATCGCCGCCGTCTACCCCGCCGCCCAGAATGGCTGGGACTTTCCCGAACTGCTTGCCGAGGGATTGGCCCCTAGCCGCGTGCGTGAACTCTATGTGATGGGCGCGCCCCACCTGAACCATGCGGTGGACGTCTCCGGGACCTTCGAGACCAAACTGGCCGCCCTGCGCTGCCATGTCAGCCAGCTCGGCGAGGACCAGAGCGAACTGGCCGAACGGCTGCGAACCTGGTCGCGCGAGCGGGGCGAAGCCTTTGGCCTGCCCCTGGCCGAAACCTTCCACCGGGTGGAGAATTGAGTGTCATGAGCCTTCTGCTTGCAGCCGTCCATGCGGCTCCGCCGCACCCCGACGGGATGAACATCCTTCCTGGGAGGGCTGCGCCCTCCCAAACCCTCCCACCGGGTGGGGGGCGTGGGGAACCTGGTTCCCCCACACCCCTGCTCGGGGGCTGCGCCCCCAGACTCTCCTAGGGGCGGGGGCGTGGGGAAACCCGGTTGCCCCACCCCCCTGCGCAAGGGCGCAGCCCTTCCAGACCCTCCCACCGGGTGGGGAGCGTGGGGAAACCCGGTTGCCCCACCCCCCTGCGCAAGGGCGTAGCCCTCCCAAACCCTCCCGCGGGCGGGGGGATGGGGGAACCGGGTTCCCCCATGGTCACGTCAGGCCCCATGCGCGGGGCGCACAACGTCCGATGAAAACGGTCTGGGAGCGCGGGCGGCCAGCCCGCGTCGCGGCTCCGCGGGCACGGTAACAGCCCCCTCCCTGTCCCTCCCCCGCTGGGGGCGGGAACCTGGCTCCTCCCCCCAGCGGGGGGAGGCTAGGAGGGGGCTGAACGCTGCGAACCGTGTCTAAGGCATGGTTCAAACGCACGTGACAGTTTGCCTCGACACGGAACCACGGGGGAGGTGTGGAGGGGCCTGGCCCTTGCGCAGGGGGCTGGGGAAACCCGGTTTCCCCAGCCCCCTCCCGCGGGAGGGTTTGGGAGGGCCTGGTCCTTGCGCAGGGGTCCGGGAAACCGGGTTTCCCCATGCCCCCTCCCGGTGGGAGGATTCGGGAGGGCGCAACCCTCCCAAGAAGAATGTTCATCTGGTCTCGTCGGTATGCGGCGCGAGCCGCATGGATGGCTGATCTGAACCAGGCAGGGCATGGGGCCTGGCAGCGACAGTTTGCCGGCGCCTAGCGCACGGTAAACGGAACATAGCGTTCAATTTCCCCTTGCGCGTATTTGGCGAACAGCCGGACCTGGAGTTCGATGCAGCGGCGGTAATGGACCCGGTATCCAAAGAGGGGATGTTGCACCTGTTCGTTGAGCCGCGCTTCGAATTTCTCCAGAAAGGTTCGCCGCGCGCTATCCCGTAGCCGATAGGCGCCTAGTTCTTCCTCGAAGTCTCTGGGCGTTAACTGCCCGGTGTTGATCATGGTCATCACGACTGAGTCCACGATGATCGGGCGAAACATCTCGACGATGTCCAGCGCCAGCGCCGGTTTGCCGAAACCCGGCTGGTGCAGCACGCCCAGGCCTGGATCAAGCCCCACGGCGTGGATCAGCGATACAGTCTGGTTGGTGAGCAGGGTGTAGCCAAAGGAGAGCGCCGCGTTGACCGGATCGGTGGGCGGGCGTTTGACCCGCCCGGTGAAGTTCCATGCGCCTTTGAGCAGCGTGCCCAGCACACCGTAGTAGGCCGCGCTCGCGCTGCCCTCCAGCCCCAGGAGCGGTCCCAGGCCGTGCATGCGGTCGTTCGTGTCGGCGGGCGGTTCCAGACGCTCGAGGTCACGCAGGCAGCGCCGGATAGTCTGTGCGGCTTCCTGCAGTGCGGTATCATCGTCGCGCCCGCGGGCGTAGCGCAGCAGCAGCGTGCGCATGTTCTGCAGTTTGCCGGCAATGCACGCTCGCGCCACGCCAAAGCCTCGCGCCACGTCCCCCGCCAGCGCGTACTGCGCCAGGCGCACCCCGCTGTTCTTCCCCCAATCGGCTACCAGCGCGCCGCAGGAATGGCCCCATGCTGTCAGGTAGTGAACCGGTATCCGGCGCTTGAGGAGTTCGTGCAGCGCCGGAGTGGTCAGGGTGATTTCGCCCAGCACCATAATCTGTTCGATCTTGTTGAGCGGAACACGGATCGCATCGCCATTGCGTCCGCCCGCGGCCTGCACCCGCAGGGTCTCACCTTCAAGTTTGACGACGCTGTATTGCTCGGTGAGATACAGGGTTGCCATGCACACCTCCACGCCAGGTCCAGGGATGTCAATCATTAGTAGTGGCCTCCGGGGTATGGGTGACTGAACGTAGACCCCGCCGGGGAAGGGTCCCGGAGGGCTGCGCCCGTCGAGGAACGGCCTCTGTGCGCTAGCAACCATCAGTCTGCAATCGCGCCGGCCAGTTGGCGCATTTCGTCGGGCAGGCACAGCGGTTCGAGCGAGCAGTCCCGGCAGCGGGCGCGCTGCTCAATGGGCGGCGGCAAGGTTCCGGCTGCCGCCAGACGGTGAGCCTCGGCGGCTGTCCGCTCGACAGCGCCGCGCAAATCGGCGGTAAAGGCGACCTCCTCGCGCCGCCGCGCTGTGGAGTAGAAGATGAAGCCCCGTTGGATCGGCGCGCCGGTGCGCTCCTCCAGACACATGGCCTGGGCGCAGAGTTGGATGTGATCGTTGTTCCAGCGTCCTGGACGCCCCTTTTTGAACTCCACCGGATAGCGCTCGTTGCCGCGCGCTTCCACGATGTCGCAGAAGCCGGCAACCCGCAGGCGTTCGCTCCAGACATACATGCGCCGCCGTTGCACCGCGTCGTCCAGCCAGGTCGTGCCGCCCAGATCCACGCCTTCGTGTCGCAGGTGTCCCTCGACCACGTGTTCGTTCAAGAGCATTTCCGCCTGAATGAACTCGTAGGCGAAGCGCCGTGGGCAGTAGGCCAGGGCATTCAACATCGAGAGCGGAATGTATTCAGGCGGACCGATGTCAAGGCTCATAGACCTGCCTCCTTATCGGGGAGGCGCCGGCACAGGCCCATGCCCCGCGCGGTCTTGATCCCCACGCCGAGGAACAGGGCCGCGTCGGCGAGCAGGGCCAGCGTCCGCGCCTGCTCCGGGTTCACCGGCAATTCGTAGGCCACCGTGCCGACAAAGCCTTTTTGCGGGCCTTTGCCCAGATTGATCTCGCGCGACTCGGCGCGGTAGCGCGAGACCAGGGTGTCAGCGGCGGCGGCCCGGACCAGTTCGAGATCCAGCCACGCCTGAGGCGGGGCCAGTTCGTTCCAGCGTCTGGCCAGGCTCAAGAAGATCAGCGCCGGATCGGGCAGGATGGCCAGGCGTGTCTTGCCGTCGGGGCGCGCCGCCTGGCCGATGGCGGTGGCGCTGGCGAACTCGAGGGCGACGGTATGCGCCGCTTCGGCGCGGGCCGCCAGCGCGACGAAGCTGTCGTACCCGGCCCATGGATGGCCCCTGGGCGGCGGGGTGCCAATCACGTCGCCGAGGCGCAGGTGGCTCTGCCCAAGCCGCAGCGGCGCCTCGCCGGGCATCTGGCGGAGCAGGGTCCGCACGAAGGGCTGGAACAGGTCGGCGCGCAGCAGGGTGACGCGCACTTCTACTACGTCGCGGTTGCGTTGGGGCAAGGCTGCGACGGTGTAAGGCTTGCCCGGCGCGTTGGCGTGCAATTCCTCGGCCACCTCCGGCGCCACCTGGCGCACGAGATCGAGAAAGAGCGCCTGAAGTCCGTGCCCATGCGGGCGCGGTGCCGGCCCGCCTTCTAGCGGGTGCAGCCGGAGAACAAAGGCGTACAGATCGGGAAATTCGCTCATATGCGCCTCCGTGGCGATCGCCCGAACCATCGTTTTACGGAAACACGTACCGCATCCCCGCCGGCACCCCCTGGCCACCGGGCAGGGCGTAGTGTGGCCCGTGGCAGCGAGCATTGGCGACCAGGCTCGCCGGGGGCATCGAAATGATATCGAAGGCTCGCAACACGTTCGCCGGCACGTCGAGAGGGTTGAGCGGGCAGGCGGCGGTATAAGCGCTCTCCCGCTCCACTACCGGCGCCTCTTCGACCTCGACCAGCGCCTTGCTATGCCACTTGCCCAACCGCACCCAGCGCGGCAGGCGCAGGGGCGCCGCGCTGATCACGTAACAAACGAACCGCGATTCGGGGGCCAGTTCTTTGGCCCGGCCAAAGGAAGGCGTGTTGCGGGTCGCCTGCCGCATCTCGACGTGCAGGATCTCCTCGCCATACTTGAAGGTGGCAAGCTGGAAGCCGGTGCGCTCCGGTTGGGCCGGGGTCACATACACGCCGGTCAGGCCGCCGAGATCTTCCTTGTAACGCGGAACCTGCTCGCGGTTGAACCAGGGGGCCTGCGCGAGCCCCAGGGCGTAACTCAGGGCATAGTTGTGCAGGTAGCGCCCGGTCTCGTAGAGCCGCCCCAGTTCGCGGGTGGCGAAAAAGAGCGGTTCGTGGAGCGTCAGGCGACAGACGTACAGGTGCATGCGCGCGCTCCTATTCCTGTCAGGTAAATGTTCACACCCGGGGTACCCCACGCGCCTGGGAGCGCGGGCGTCCCGCCCGCGGCGCGTCTACACTGCCGTGATGAAAACAAGTTGTTCCTGGGAGGGCGCAGCCCTCCCAGACCCTCCCGCGGGTGGGGGCATGGGGAAACCCGGTTTCCCCACATCCCTCGCCGAGGGCCTATGTTCACATCAGCCCTCCATGCGGCTCCGCCGCACAACGCCGTGATGAACATAAGGTTGTTTTTGGGAGAGCTGCGCCCTCCCAAACCCTCCCGCGGGCGGGGGAAAGGGGCAACCCGGTTTCCCCATTCCCCCGCCCCAGCAGCCTATTTTCACGTTAGGACCCGCTAGCCTTTCTTGCCCTTCTCCTTCTTCTGGATGTAGGCGGCAAAGTAGGCGGCGCTGTCGCGGGCCGCGGCCCGCAGCAGTTCATGCATCCCTTGATCGCTGCTTGTCCGTTGTCCAAAGTCGGCCAGAAACCCCGCCAGATGGTCGCCATGCAGGTGCTGGGTGATGACCACCCGATCCTCCTCCAGCAAGGAGCCTATCACCTCGCGTGCGGCGGCCAGGGCGTCAGGCACGGGGATGGGGCGAGCCGGATCGATGGCACTCTGCCGGTGCAACAGGTCGTAAAGCCGCTGGGTCAAGCGCAGGTTCGAGAAGATCTCCCCATCGGCCAGGATAACCCCCAGGACGTGATTGGTCATCGTGCCGGTGCGGGTGGTCTGCGCGCCGTAGCGCCGGGCGCGCAGCACGTTGTTCAGAACGTACAGAAACAGCGGCGCGGTCAGGTCGCGCGTGGTGATCACCGCCGGGAAGAGGGTCTGCGGGCGCACGTGGTCCTGCTCATTGATGCGGCTGGTCACCTCGCCTTTGCGGCTCATGGTCCCCCCTTCATAGGGGGCGTTCAGGGTAAACGCCTCGTGGCTGGCGTCGAAGGCGCTGAGGCTGTAGGCCGTGTCGCTGTAGACCTTCGACTTCTCGGAGCCGGCGTCGCCGATGGCGAAGCCATAGCTGATACAGTCGGGGCACTGCTTGCAGAAGTCCACGTTGTAGTCGCAGATCGGCAGGCCCTGGCTGTCCACGGCGACGCCGCGCTCGTCCGTCTTGCGATCTTTGCCCTCGGAGGCCTGTTCGGCGCTGATCAACCCGTAGCGGCGCAGCAACTCCCGGCCCACCAGCCGCTCCGGGGTGGTCTGCTTGCGTTTGAACATCGTGATGCGGGTCATGACCTCGGTCTCGACGACGCCGGCGTGCACCCGGGCGGTGTTGAGTTCGCCGTCGGTCTGGAACAGGGCGTAGGAGTCGGTCTCGCGCAACAGCACGATGTGGGCGTAGCGCCCGTTGGGGCGCGGCGGAACGCTGGCGGGGAAGAAAGTTGTGTTGAGCATGGTTCGCTGTTCTCCTCGTGTGCCATGAGAGTTGCAACGCGCCTCAGGCTTCGGCGGCGCCATTCTCCGTGTCGTCGGATTGTTCGCCGCGCTCGCGCCACTCGCGGCGCTGCTCGGCCATATAGATCGCCTCGCAGGCGTTTTTGAGCAGATTGAGTTGGCGACCCGCCAGCGCGGCGCGGTCGCCGCCGAAGGCGTTGCGGTACACCTCCTCGACCATGTAGCGGCTGAAGGCCTCCAGACTCGCGTCGCGCGTCGCGCGGTCAATCCATTTGGGGATAGAACCATCGGCGCTCCCGCGGTCCACGTTGTCAAGAAACTTGCTGAGCCGCCCCTGCACCGCTTCGATCAGGGCTTCGTCGTCATCGAACAGGCGCGGATCGGCCTCCAGAATGACAGCGGAGGCCTCGCTCAGCGGCTTCAGAATGCTGTTGCTGTTGAGTCGCCCGGGTTTGTGGCGGTAGAACTGACGGTACAGGCTGACCAACTGGCGAGCGTGGGACATGGCGGTGTTCTCCCGTTCCAGATACTGTTCGACGAGGTGGACGTAGCGCGCGGCGTGCTTCGCCGGGATGCTGTCGCCGCTCTCGCGGCGCAGCCCCTTCTTGAGGTAGTGAAAGGCATACAGGGGCGAGGTTTCCAGGTTGCGGGCCACGGTCGGGATCTCGTGCCAGCGGTAATCGAAGCCGCCCGCGCCGGCTCTGGCGTTGCCGTCGAGATGCACCAGGTAGCTCGCCACCAGGCGTTGGAGGGCCGGCAGCAGGTCATCTAGATTGACGCGCGCCTGGCCGACGATGCGACCCACGTAGGCGTGCGCCCCGTCGAAGGCGACCGTTTCGGGCAGTTCCGTGGCCTCCTGGATGACCGGCAGCAGACTTTCGCTGGCAACCACTTTCACATCCAGGATGAGCGGCAGCAACAGGGCCAGGAAGGCGGGGGTGATCCAGGCCTCGGCGTCCTTCGCCTCGCGCGCGGTGGGGGGAATGCCAATGAAGCTGAAGGTGATCGGCTCATGCTCAGGGAAGCGAAGCCGGAAGAGGCGGTCGGCGCCCGGCGCCGGGGGCGCGGGGTCGAGCAGCAGGGCGTCGAGGCGCTGGAACGTCTCCCCATCCAGACGCAGGACATCGCCAGCGTTCCCCAACGCCTTGCGCAACTCGGTGAAACTGACCCGCTTGAGCTGGTCGTGCGCGGCGCGGAGCATCTTCAGGCTCTCGGGGGTGAAGAAGTAGGCGGGGTAGAAGTAGAGATAGCGCAGCTTGCGCTTCTCGAAATTGCCGCCGCTCTCCTGGCCGCGCTTCATCAGCAACTGGCGCAGCATCATCTCCGCGCCGCAGATCGCGCAGATGTGGCGAATGGCCTTGCTGCCGTGCAGTGGCTGTTTATTGGTGTAAACCATCGGCGCGAACAGGCTGGCGGCTTCCTGTTGCTCACTGACCCGGTAGGGGGAGGAGCACAGACCGCACACCGTCGTCGCGCCGCGCCCGCTGGCGCGGGCCTTGCCGTAGCGCGCCAGTTCCGCCTGGAAGCGGGCGGACATATCGGCGGGTGGCGCCGGCCCAAAGCGCAGATGATCGGCCACATACCGCCGGATCTCGTCCCACTGCGGCGCGGCGGTTGGCGGATCATTGGGCAGCCGCGCGGCGAGCGTGTCAGCCAGGGTATGCAAGCGCTCGACCCACTGCTGCTCGTCGAGTCCGGGTGTCATGCTGCGGTATATCCCCGCCGCGTAGTACCAGCCATACGGAACGCCGCCGGTTTTGCCGCTGTTGATCTGCTTGAGCAGCGGTCGCAGATGGGCGAGTCCCATCGCATCCAGCAGCGCCTGTTCGGCGTCGAGGCCGGGATCGGCCGCGGCGGCGATCTTCACCAGGAGGGCGCAGGTTTCGGCGATGCGGTCAACTTCGAGCGCGTCGGGCAAATCCAGGTCGGTTCCGGCGGGCGCCAGGCCCTTGGCGGCAATCCCGGCGTAGCGCTTGCCCGCCGAAGCGCGGCCGGTCAAGCGCCGTTCGGCGAACCCGGCGACCAGGCGGGCCAGCTCGGGCGGCGCGAAAAACATGGTGTAATAGTCGGCGTACTTGATCCCCTTGCCGTCACGGCCAAACCCGGTCAGGTTCTCGCTCAACTGGCGCTGGCACACCTCGCGGATGCGCGCGACCGTCGCCTCGGCCACGGCTTCGACCGCAGGCGCGGGGGGCGCGCTCCGGCGCTCCAGGTAGACCACGCCGGTGGGCGCGTAGAGCAGCGGCTCGCGCCGGTCGGGAACCGCGTAGGCAGCGATGGCGGCATTGTTGACGATGCTGGTGATCACCCCGCGCACATCGGCGAGGTGGTGGTAGGTGAGCGCCACGCCGACGCGGGGGTCATCGAACTGGGCCAGCATGCGCTGGATGGCCGGATGGCTCGTCGCCTCGACCGGCGTGCGGCCCAGGTAGGCCAGATAGTCGGCGAAGGTTGCGAGATCGGTGGCGAGGCTCAGGGTGCGCCCGCGGGCGCGCAGCCCCGGCAGGGCCGCCAGGTTGTGCATGACTCCCCATTGAAGCTGGGTGTTGGTGGCAATAGCGATCAGATCGTGCAGATGCGCGTCAAGCCCGCCGATAGGCTCAAGGAACCGGTCAAGGCCCAGGTCAATGCACCACTGACCGATGATCCGCTCCACGGCGGGGAGGTGCGCCGCCACATGCACCGTGTGATGTTCCAGGCCCAGGGCGCGCAGTTCCTCGTTGACCCCGGGCAGCTTGAGCCAGTCGTGGAGGGTGTAGCCCGCGCAGAAGAGCCGGTACGTCTCGTCGTCGAACTCGTCCACGAAGCGCTGGACGCCCCAGCGTTTGAGGGTGCGCGCCACCCGCGCCGCCGGCAGCAGGCCGTTGACGATATGGGCGCGCATGCTCTGGTCGTCGCCATAGCGCGCCACCTCCTCCGCCGGAGCGCCGGCTGCGCGCTTTGACAGGGCAAACGCGCCGCCCTTGGCCGCCACGTGGGCGAGCCGCGCCGAGAGGCGCGGGGCCACGTGGGTGGCATACCCGGCCAGCACTGCATCGTCTGGATCGATCGCCCCGCGCAGCAACCGCGCGAAGATCGGCTCCAGGGCCAGCGCCGGCTGCTCCGCTTCCTGGGTTGCATGCTCGTCCAGTGGAGGAAGGTGTTCCACCCAGTCAACGATCGCTTCAAGATCCTCTTCGAAGTCATCAGGTAGTTCGGGATCGTTAAACAGCGACAGGTTCATCAGGTGCCTCTCAGTTCTAATCGGCCATAGGCGCTGCGTAAGGTGGGGAAACCCGGTTTCCCCAGCCCCCTGCGTGAGAGCCAGGCCCGCCCAAACCTTCCTGCGGACGGGGGTATGGGGGAACCTGGTTCCCCCATATTCACGTTAGCAAATGAACGGCGCATCCGTGCCCTCGAGGGGACGGTTGTGCAGGCGGCTATCCAGCAGCAGGGCCTCACGTCCGAAAGCGACCGTGCCGCGCAACTCGCCGCCCTCGCTATCGACGCGGTAGGGCCACAGGCGCATACCCGGCGGCAGGTACGCCTCGCGCTGCACCTGGCGCGGGTCCTTGCCCGGGACGATCAGGGCCACATACTGGCGCTGACTGATCTCCCGGTTGAGCCGGTTGAGAAAGGCGTGCCCGTTGCAATCCACCCGTGTGCCCTTCGGCAGCACCACCGCCACCTGCTGGCGCTCCGGTCCCCAGCCGGCCACTTCGGACGGAAGCAGGATCTCCACCCGTTCCTGCTGGGCGCGCAGGTCGCGCCAGCGGAAGAAGACGCGCTGCCGGTCGCGCCGGTACGGCGCATCAGGTTTCCCCAGACGGCGCACGACCTCGCAGAACTCGTCCTGGGTGAGCAGTTCCAGGTGGCCATTGGCCAGCAGCCACAACAGGTTATAGGTCACCACGTCGCCCTCGTCTTCCTTGATCACGCCGCAATCGAAGGGGTTGCCGCCGCGGAAGGCCCGGGCCTCCTCGATAAGCGGCCCCTCGCCGTGCTGCGCACCCGCCTGCGCGTCACGGATAGCCTCCCCGATGCGGCTCTGCGTCAGCCGGCCATAGCGCCGCAGCAGGTCCGGGATGACCGAGGCATAGGTTGCCCTGAGCGGTTCGCGGCAGAGGGTCTGGATCACCTGGGCAGGAACGAAGCGTCCCCAGCGGCGGGCGTAGGCCGAAAAACTGGCCGGCGGGGGGAAGACCGCCTGAATGGTCCGCGCCAGATCCGCGCGGGTGCAAGTTTCGCCATCGCGGAGGGGAGCGCCGGTTCCGGCGTCGGGGATGCTCAGCCGTTCGTAGATAAACGGCGGCACGAGAGCATAGGCGGCGAAGGCCTCAAACTGCCGTTCGGCGCCGCCGCGATCGGTGAAGCCGACGTGGCGCCCCAGACGACCGAGGCGTTGCAGGAACGTTCCGGCATTGAGGGCCTCGAAGACCAGGAAATTAATGCGGAAATCCACTCCTACATCTACCGTCGAGGTGCCGATCAGCAGATCAGCTTGATAGGAAGCCTGGCGCGTCCGGTAGCCGGTGATGCCCGTATTGCACTCCACGCTCAGGCCCTCGCGCTCGAAGAGCGGGCGCAAGCGTCGGGTCAGGCGCAGGGCCGTCGCCACCGAGTTGACGATCAGCGCCCCCTTCGCCGCCGGGCGATGCTGGCGGAACCAGTCGAGGAGGATACGCTCGCCATCGGCAGCGATCCACGGTTCGGCATGCTCGGGCACGCAGTGCAGCGTGCTGGCGCGGAGGATCGGGCGCCATCCCGCGCCGGGTTCGGCGCCATGGTGGTACCAGCCTTCGCGGTGGGGATCGATTAGCCTGATCCGCTCGCCGAAACCCGCCCGGTCGAGAAACTGGAGCGCCTCGGCTGCGGGCGTGGCCGAGAGGAACAGCGTTTTGAGCGCTCGCTGCTGGGAGCGCAGGAACAGCAGCCCGGTGAGCACGGCAATTACCTGGGGCGTCTCGAAGATGTGGAACTCGTCGAACGTCAACTGCTCGAACAGCAGCGGCAACTGACCGGCGACGTAGTCGGGGCTCCGTCCTGGCTGCCGGTAGGCAAACTGCATGATCGCGTGGAAGATGTCGGGGTTGGAGAGGGTCAGGCGATGGTCCTTCAACACTTTGATCAGGACATCGGGCCGTTTAAGCTCCTCGACCTCTGCCGTCAGCGTGTCCAGCCGCGCGCCGTAGAGCATGCCCGCCCAGGCTTCCGGGCGCCCCCATGCCGGCAGGGTCAGCCCGGCGCTGCGAAACTGATCCTGGATCAGTTCATTGGTGGGAAAGAGCGCCAGTGTGCCATTATGGCGCGGGTCGGTGAGCAGCGGCAAGAGCCCGGCGAGACTCTTCCCATCGCCGGTCATGGCGGTGTTGATCACCACGTCGACGCTGTCGTCGCGAAGGGCCTGGTAGGTAGCCAGTTGGTGTTGGGAGAGATGCCAGCCGGCAGGCAGGCAGCGCTTCAGTTCGGGCCTGGTGTCTACGGCGGTGGGATCGGCCAGGCGGGAGTAGACGGGGAGAAGGTGAAGGCGCATAGGTATGACGTCTCTCATGTGAACATAGGCCCTCGGAGAGGGGTGTGGGGAAACCGGGTTTCCCCACACCCCTGCCCGCGAGAGGGTTTGGGAGGGCGCAGCCCGCCCAGGAAGGATGTTCATCCCGTCGGGGTGCGGCGGAGCCGCATGGACGGCTGAGGTGACCACCGTTCGCCGCGTGCAGCCCCCCTCCCAGCCTCCCCCCGCAGGGGGAGGAGCCGAACTTCTTCCCCCGGTGGGGGAGGGCTGGGGAGGGGGCCGTCACTCTGCCCGCGAAGCCGCGCCGCGGGCGGGACGCCCGCGCTCCCGGGCCGTGTGCATCGGGCGGTGTGCGCCCCGCGCATGGGGCCTGACGTGAACATAAGCTCTCGGAGCGGGCTATGGGGAAACCCGGTTTCCCCATACCTCCGCCCGCGGGAGGGTTTGCGGGGGGCAGCCCTCGATCCGGGGGATAGGGAAACCGGGTTTCCCCATAGCCCCACCCGGCGGGAGGGTTGGGGAGGGCCAGGCCATCCCAGGAAAACACCTCCTCCCCATCTGCGGACCTGCGCGCCGCCGCCCCGCTTCCGGCCTTCAGCATACCCGCTCACCATTACCGGCAGGTCAGATACCTGCCCCTCACCCCGGTGATGAGCGGCTGCTTCGCGGGGAGGGCGAAGCCTCCAGCAGTTCTCAGAGACGTTGACCATCGTTCGCGTTGGCAGTACTGCGCCACCCTCCCGCAAGCTCGCCGCCTGCAGGAGGGTTATCGCGCACCCTGCCCAGCCAGAAGGTTCACCCTCGCTGCGACCTGCTCGAAGCACCGCCTCTCGCCGCGCCGCGCGATCCCAGTGATTGATAAAGCAAGCGCAGGTGGTTCAGCCGAGGCACCGCCTCTCGCCGCGCCGCGCCACCCTGTTCCCCGCGGGCCGCGGCCGGCGGGGGCAAGCTCGCTGCCCGCCTGCATACATTGTGCCATATTGATGGTTCACAAATGCGCCCATGAGCGCCGTAGTCCGCGCGCCAGGGACCACAAACACGGCGCCCCTCATCCGAGGGGCGCCGCGCCGGTGCGAGTCTGGTTCCTGCTTGCCTCTACCCCGAAGCCTCCGCCGGGGCGGCGGGTTCGATCAGCCCCGCGGCCCACGCCACCACCCGGCGCGCCAGGGTCAGGGTCTGCTGATACTCGGCGTCGGTGACCGGTTCGCCAAAGCCTGGATAGCGTGACTCCCAGGCGAACCGCGTCAGGTCAGCGGCTCCCAG
>DAOTYR010000359.1:0-8110 GCA_034434655.1 Chloroflexaceae bacterium | reverse complement strand
CCCCCCCCCCCCCCCCACCCCTCCACCGCGTACGTCCTGTCAACGAAGGTGACTGCCGCCTCCCCCGCTGGGGGCGTGAGTGCGGCTCCTCCCCCCAGCGGGGGGAGGTTGGGAGGGGGGCTGCGGCGCCGTATGTGCTTCTGTGATTAAGGTATTGGGCCTAGATCGTCGTCCTGCGACCCTGGTCGTAGGGGCGAGCCATGGTTTGTCCCCACGACCGGGCCATCCAGGCGCTGCGGCGCCGGGCCGGGCGCCGGCGCTTCGGCGCGTGGTCGTGCTCGCCGCGCTCCTGCTGGGTGAGAATCAGACCTCTGGCGCGGGCGCGCACCAGCGCCTCCACGCAATCGCTGTCGAACTCAACCCCCGCCAGGCCGCGTAGAATGGTAATCGCCTCGTCTGCCGAGCGCGCCGGCTGGTAAGGGCGACGACTGGTAATGGCGTCGAAGACGTCGGCCACGGCGACGATGCGGCCCACCAGCGAGATCTGCTCGCCGCTGAGACCCCTGGGGTATCCTCGCCCATCCAGACGCTCGTGATGCTGGGAGAGCGCCGTCCAGCTATCCCGCAACACGTCAAGCTCAAGCAGGCCATTCTCTTTCAGAAACTCCAGACCATACTCCGGATGCCGCCGCATCTGTGCGAACTCGGCGTCGGTGAGCCGGCGACGCTTCTTGAGGATGCGGTCGGGCACCCGGATCTTGCCGATATCGTGGAGTTTGCTGGCGATGCGTATGCGATAGATCTCATCGGAACCCAGGCCGAGTTCCTGGGCAATCGCCACCGAGAATTCGCTCACCCGCTGACTATGACCGCGCGTGTAGGGGTCCTTCAGGTCGATCGCTCCGGTAAGGGCATCAATGATGCGGGTGGAGAGCGCCGACACATCGGTATACAACTGGGCCAGGCGAATGACCGTGGCCGCCTGGCCGGCGAGGGTTTCAAAGAGGGCAATGTCATCCGCGGCGAAGCCGCCGCCGTCGCGCGGGTTCAGCGCCTGGGCGCCGCCGATGATCTGCTCCTCGGCGATCCCGCGCGCGTCGCCGAGCTGGATGCGAGGCGCCTTGAGCGGCACGCAGAGGATGGAGCGGGTAACGAAGCCGCTGTTGGCGTCGATCTGCCGGTAGAAGCGTGGATCGCGGCTCACATCGTTGACCGCCACCGTCTCGCCGCTTGCTACCACATGGCCGATGATCCCGTGTCCGGCGGGCACCCGTTGGGCCACAATGCGCTCGCGATTCGAGCCGGCGGCGATATGCAGGACCAGTTCATCCCGCTCCGGGTCCCGCAACCAGATGGACGTGGCCTCAACATTCAGCAACTCGCAGGCGTGGCTCATGATCCGGGTGAGCAGCTCGTCGCGGTCCAGGGTGGTGGTCAGATGTGAGACAATCTCGAGCAGGGCCTGTTGGCGACGTTCGCGGCGTCTGGCCTCGGCCAGGATCTGCGCTTTCTCGATTTCGCTCGCCAGGCGCGATCCAAGCAGGTTGATCAGGGCGAGTTCTTCGCTGTCCTCGCCGAGCGTGTCAGGTAGATTGAAGACATGAATACAGCCGACGGGTTGCCCCCGACACACCAGCGGCTGGCAGTGGATCGTGCGCAGCGGCAGCGCGGCTGCCATGCTGGATATCCAGTCCTGGTGCGGGTCGCGCGATGCGTTAGCGACGAACAACGCCGTTCCCCGGCGCAGCGCTTCCCCCGCGAGCCCCTGGCCGGCTGCGCCCCGGGTGTTGAGGATCCGCTGCGCTCCCGGAAGTCCGGTCACTGCCTGGACCACGAGGGTCTGCGTGTCTCTGTCATAGAGCGCGAGCGCGCCAGCTTCGGCCTCGGTGGCGGAGACCATCAGAGCGAGCATCTGCCCGCACAGGTCGTCGAGCGTGGTGGCGGCCGCAAGTTGATCGGCGTGCTGCATTGCCTGAACGAAGCGCTGGAAGCGCGTCTCACGTAAAACCATGCTGACCTCCGGGGGTCTCGAAGCGGACAAGCGCCAGATGCAGGCGCCACTACGAGGCTCACAGCAACGGTTGACAGGACCGTACAGCAAGTGTCATGCGGCGTGTGGCTGGCAACAGCGCCGCTGGCAGATCATCGTCGTGAGACGATGACTCCATTGCACAGGTCGCCGCGATTGCCGACCCCGGGTCAGGTGCGAGGAGCGGCAGCGCGTAGTCGGGGGAGGGTCATGCGCTGTGCGCCAGGGCGCGAACATAGCGTACCAGTTCCTCGGGATCGGCGGCGAGAGCGACCGGCACGCCAGCGGCTGCGGCGATCCGTTGCGGGCTCCAATCGTCAATGGTGCGTTCGCCGTGGTAATCAAACATCACCCGTGGCAGCAGGGCGCGCGCGCAGCCGCTTGCGCGCAGCGCCGGAACGACGTCCTCAGCGGTCAGCAGGCCGCTCACGGTCACGGTCGGGCCAAAGAAGGCGTTGGTCACCGGCACGACCCGCGCCGTCAGCCCCTCGATCCGGTTCAGGCGCGCGGCGACCTGCTGCATCAACCCGGCGACCAGGGTGCCGCAGACAATGGCCAGACTGGCGGGTTGGGGCAGGCGCGCCGGCAGGCGGCGGCGCGCCCTGGCCCAGAGGTCGAGAAAGTCGCGCACCATGCCGACGCCGTTGGAATACTGGGGCATCCCATCGTACCGATCGGCGGGGGGCACGGAGCGTCCGGCCAGGAGGTAGAACTCGTCGCTCGGATAGACGAAGGTCATACCCAGTTCATCGCGGCAGCGGGCGCCAGACGACTCAACCAGATCAATAACCGCGGCCGCTTCGACGGGGGTGTAACAGCGCAAGGGGATGTCGCTCACCGCCGCGAGCCGCGAGCAGAAGCCCAGGGCGGGGTCGTGGAGGGGCGCGGCGCCGTCTGGCGCAACGGCCGGTTGGCCGGCGGTATGCTCCCACAACGGCTGGCGCTCCCAGTTGGTGTCGATCCAGTCGGGGCTTTCGTGGACCTGAATGGCAGCCTTGAGGCTGCTCGGGCGCTTGCCATCGAAGCGGTACTTCGTCAGCCCTACGGGCACCACCGCGATAGATTGCACCGTAGGGTAGAGGGCGATCAGGTCGGCGATGCTTTGCCGCAGGACCTCGCCGTCATTCGCGCCAGGGCAGGCCACGATCTGGGTGTGCACCTCGATCCCGATTGCGCCCAGGCGCCGGATCTGCGCGCGGACATCGGGCGCGTCCCGTTTGCCGAGCATCACCGCCCGCCAGAAGGGGTCGGTGGCATGCACACTGATGTGCAGGGGTGAGAGGCGCTGCTGCTCGATCCGCTCCCAGTCGGCCTCGCTCAGATTGGTGAAGGTGACAAAATTGCCATAAAGGAACGAGAGCCGGTAATCGTCGTCCTTCAGATACAGCGTCTTGCGGAAGCCCCTGGGCATCTGGGTCAGGAAGCAGAAGGGGCACTTGTTGTTGCAGGTGCGCAGGCGGTCGAACAGCGGCTCGCTGAACTCGATGCCCAGATCCTCATCTGGATCTTTTTCAACCGCAATGACCAGTTCGTTATCGCCAGAATGGACGAGGAGTTCCAGGCGCTCTTCGGCAATGGCGAAGCGATAATCGATCACATCGCGGAGGCGCTGCCCGCCTACAGCAACGAGCACGTCGCCGGGCTTCAGGCCAATCGCGGCGGCGATGCTACCCGGTGCGACGGCGACGATCAGGCCTCCTTCGCCGGTGATCCGTTTGATGTCGGGCTGGTATTCCATGGGTGCTGGCGCTTCCTGGTCCTCGTTTGCCAGAGGTCAATGACAGGATGGGCGCGGTGGCCTCCCGGCAGGGAGGGGTGGAGGGCCTCAGGCCCTGTACCGGTGTTTCCCGTCCGCGGCGGGAGCGCTGCCTGTGGTTCGCCCGGCCTCGTGGCCGTCGCGGTCGCGGAACCGCGGCATACGGAGAGGCGAAGCCTCCACCGTGTGCGTCCTGCCAATGAGAGACGTGTTAACTAACGTGAACATAGGCTCTCGAAGAGGGGCATGGGGAAACCGGGTTTCCCCACGCCCCCGCCCCGCAGGGGCATGGGGAAACCGGGTTTCCCCATGCCCCCACCCGCGGGAGGGTTTGGGAGGGCGCAGCCCTCCCAAGAACAAACGTATGTTCATTGCGGCGTTGTGCGGCGCAGCCGCATGAGGTTCTGAGGATTGATAATGTTTGATAAACTTGCAATGGTTGAAACCCGCTACGAGGAACTCGGCGAGTTGCTCGCCCGCCCCGAGGTGGTGAGCAATCGCGCCCTCTTGCAGCAGTATGCTCGCGAGCAGCGCGATCTCGAGGCTGTCGTCAGCGCGTATCGCGACTACAAACAGGCCCGCCGCGCCGCCGATGAGGCCAGCGCCATGCTCCAGGAGACCGACGACCCCGAGCTCCGCGCCCTGGCCCAGGAGGAACTCGAGCAGCAGCGCGCTCGCCTTGAGGCCCTGGAGCAGGAACTGCGCGTCTTGCTGCTTCCCCGCGACCCCAATGATGCCCGCGACGTGATTATGGAGATCCGCCAGGGCGAGGGGGGCGACGAGGCCGCGCTCTTCGCCGCCGACCTCTTCCGCATGTACGCGCGCTTCGCCGAAGCGCGCGGCTGGAAGGTCGAGGTTGATAGCGCCACCGAGAATGGCCCCGGCGGCTTCAAGGAGATCATCTTCGAGATCCGCGGCGAGGGCGCTTATAGCCTGCTCAAGTACGAAGGCGGCGTGCATCGGGTGCAGCGCGTGCCCGCGACCGAAGCCCGCGGACGCATCCACACCTCCACCGCCACGGTCGCCGTGCTGCCCGAGGTCGAGGACGCCACCGTCGAGATCCGGCCCGAGGATCTGCGGGTGGATGTGTTTCGCTCCGGCGGTCACGGTGGGCAGGGCGTCAATACCACCGATTCGGCCGTGCGCCTGGTGTACCGGCCCGGCACGCCCGAGGAGATCGTCGTTACGTGCCAGGACGGGCGGTCGCAGCTTAAGAACAAAGAGAAGGCCATGACCGTGCTGCGGGCGCGGCTCTATGCTCGCGAGCAGGAGAAGAGGGATCGCGAACTGGGGACCTCGCGCCTGGCCCAGGTGGGCACCGGCGAGCGCGCCGAGAAGATCCGCACCTACAACTTCCCCCAGGATCGCGTCACCGACCACCGCATCGGTCAGAACTTCGGCAATCTTCCCGCTATTCTCGATGGCGATCTGGCCAGGATTATTGACGCCTTGATCGTCCACGACAATGCCGAACGGCTCAAGGCGTCGGGGATCGCGTGACGTTTCCCACCTCTCTGCCCGAAGCGAGATGCCCGGCGGACGCAGCCATGTCCGCATCCCCGGCGCAACGTAGCGTGGCGCGCCAGCGTGTGAGAGCGATGGTGTAGCAGGATGCCGAGCGTGCTTCCTCCCCAGTTCGAGCAGTTCATCCGGCGCATGCCGAAGGTCGAACTCCACCTGCACCTCGAAGGCGCCATCACGCCCCGGACGTTACTCGAACTCGCCCGGCGCAACGGGCTGGATCTCGGCGCGCACAGCGAGGCCGAGGTGGCCGCGTTGTTCCACTACCGCGATTTTGGCGCCTTCCTCACCGTGTTCATGGACCTGGCCCGCGCCATTGTTTACGGCGAGGATTTCGAGCGCCTGGCCTACGAACTGGGCCGCGACCTGAGCGAGCAGTACGTGCGCTACGCCGAGGTGATGATCTCGCCGATGCAGCATATCAACCGCGGCGTGGATCTGCGCGAGGCGATCGAGGGGGCGATGGCCGGCTTCGCCCGCGCCGAGCGCGACGGCGGGGTCCAGGTGCGGCTGGTGCTCGACTACGGGCGCGGCTATGGCACCGAGCCGGCCTGGGGCGTGCTCGAAGTGGCCCGCGCCATGCAGCCGCGGGGCGTGGTGGGCTGGTCCATCGGCGGGAACGAGATCGGGCATCCCCCGGAACCCTTCGCGCCGCTCTTTGCCGCCGCCCGCGCCGCCGGCCTCGGGGTGATGGCCCACGCTGGCGAGGTGGTCGGCCCGGCAAGTGTGTGGGGGGCGATCAATACCCTGGGCATTACGCGCCTGGGGCACGGCATTCGCGCCGTGGACGACCCCGACCTCGTCGTCGCCCTCCGCGAACGCGGCGTGGTGCTCGATATCTGCCCCACCAGCAACCTGCTCACCGGCGCGGTGCCCTCCTGGGAGGCCCATCCCCTGCCGCGCCTCCGCGCCGCGGGCGTGCCGCTGACGATCAATTCCGATGACCCGACCTTCTTCCGCACCACCCTGACCGAGGAATACCGCCGCGCCGCCATCCACTTCGGCTTCACTGCCGACGACCTCTCCGCCACCGTCCTGACCGCCGCGACCGCCAGCTTCCTGCCGCCGCAAGGCCGGGCCGCGCTGCGCCACGCGCTCGCCGCCGAACTGGACGCCCTGCGGGCCGAACTGGCCGTTTGACAAGCCGCGCGCGGCGGCGTATAATCGATGAAGCACCACGCCCAGGTGGCGGAATTGGCAGACGCGCTAGGTTGAGGGCCTAGTGACCTAACCACGGTCGTAAGGGTTCAAATCCCTTCCTGGGCACCATGGGCGGTCGGGCGATTAGCTCAGCGGTAGAGCACCTCGCTTACACCGAGGGTGTCGGCGGTTCGATCCCGTCATCGCCCACCACAGCTCAGTTCGCTGGCGCGCCAAGGTAGCTCAGTTGGTAGAGCATCGCACTGAAAATGCGAGGGTCGCCGGTTCAAGTCCGGCCCTTGGCACCACCGCTGCAATGGTCAGATGACCCTCTCCCTCCCCCAGGTTGAACCCCCTCCGGCTGGCCCGGAGGGGGTTCGCCATGTGCAGGAAATGGGGGTAACTGCTCACACCTGGGAGAACCCAGGCCCCTGGGAGGGCGGGCGTCCCGCCCACGGCGACCTGGAGAACCCCCCGCCTCTGGGAGCGCGGGCGTCCCGCCCGGGGAGACCGGGAGAACCCTCGCTCCGAGGAGCCATGCGCACATGTACGGGTATGGGGAAACCGGGTTTCCCCGTATACCCCTACCCGGGGGCGCAAGCGGGGGCCTCGCCCCGCAGGCAGGCCCAGAAGGCGCTACAGCGCGCCCAGGCCTCCTGCCGGGCGTGGGTGGCGGGCGCGCTGGCGAGGGTGATACCGGCGGCCAGCGCCGGCGCGAGCGCGACCGGGCGGCCCTCGATCGCCACGAGCACCGCGCCGTCGGCCCCGATGGCCTGCACCTCGGCCTCAACGCCCGGCGCCAGCCCCTGGGCGCGCAGGAACATTTCGGCGACCGGCGGCACCTCGAGGGCCACGATGCGGCCCCGCGCCCCCGCCGCGCAGGCCCCGAGCGGACGCGCCTCGCGCTCGTGCGCCGGCTCCCACCCCGAACCGGGCGCCGGCGCGCGCTCCAGAAAGGCTTTCAACGCCGTCACCAGCCGCTCCGAGGTGATGTGTTCGAGCTGGCAGGCCAGGTCGTCAGCCTCCTCGGGGGCGATGCCGAGGTTCTCCACCAGAAAGATCACCCACAGCCGCCGCCGTGAGAGGATCGCCTGGGCCTGCGCCTCCCCCGTCTCGGTTAACGTAACCCCCTTGTAGGGCTGATAGTACATCAGCCCGCGCTCGCTGAGCTTGTGGCACATCTCGATCGCCGAGACCTGCGTCACCCCCAGCCGGCTTGCCAGATGCGACACCGCCACCGGCTGGTCCGGCGCCCGGCGTGACAGCGCCGTCATCACCAGGTACATTTCTACGCTTTCGCTCATAGGGTGTAATTCCCGTTCAGCCCTCCACGCGGCTCGCGCCGCACCCCGACGGGATGCACATACGATTGTTCCTGGGAGGGCCCAGCCCTCCCAGACCCTCCCACCGGGTGGAGGGATGGGGAAACCCGGTTTCCCCATCCCCCTGCGCACGGGCTGCGCCCTCACCTTCCCGCGGGCGGGGGCGTGGGGAAACCGGGTTTACCCACACCCCCGAACCAGCAGCCTATTTTCACGTTAGCGCATGCGGCGCCGCAGCCCCCCTTCCAGCCTCCCCCCGCTGGAAGCGGGCACCCGGCTCCTCCCCCCAGCGGGGGGAGGCTGGGAGGGGGGCAGAACCCTGCGAACGATGTTCACCTCAAGGATGGAGGTAATCCGGACGATGACCTTTCAAGACATGGTGCGCACGGCCCTGGAGAACCT
>DAOTYR010000358.1:0-17571 GCA_034434655.1 Chloroflexaceae bacterium | reverse complement strand
CCGGCAGGTGGGCCAGGCCATCGTCGCCGCGCCGCGCGACGATGATCAGCCGCTCGTCGGGGGCCTCGCGCAGGTAGGCCAGGGTGTGCCCGGTGGCGTAGAGAAACTGGAACCCTCCCTCGCGCAGGGCGGGGGAGGCGCGCCGCAAGCGCGCCAGGCGCTGGTACCAGGCTCGCAGGTCGTGATCCCACTCGCGCTCGTCCCAGGGCATGGTGCGCCGGCACTCGGGGTCGCCGTCGCCCGCGAGGCCCACCTCGTCGCCGTAGTAGATGCAGGGCGTGCCGGGATAGGTGAAGAGCAGCGCCGCGGCCACCCGCAGGCGGCGCGGGTCGTGTTCGAGGACGGTGCGCACCCGGGCGGTATCGTGGCTGCCGAGGAGGTTGAACTGCTGGATGGCGATCTGCCAGGGTACGGCGGCGCGAAAGGCCGTCAACTGAGCGGCCAGGGCGGCGGTGGGCAAGGGGTGCGGATCGCTCCAGGGCTGCGGCGCGCCACGGCCGCCGAGCCAGTTCCAGACCGGGAAGGTGAAGCCCTGGTAGTTCATCGTGGCGTCGAGTTCGTCACCCTGGAGGTGGGGCGTTCCGTCGAAGAAGTGCTCGCCCAGCAGGTAAGCAGCGGGATTTTCGCTCTTGATGGCCCGGCGAATGCCGCGACCGAGCTTGTGGCCCAGGTTCCAGGGACCCTGCCGCCCGAGCATGTTGGCTACATCAATGCGCCAGCCGTCAATACGGTAGGGCGGGCGCATCCACCGGCGCATGAGCGCGTCGGGGCCGGCGTACATCAGTTCGCGCAGCCGCTCGCTGCGGTAATTGAGCTTCGGCAGGCTGCGCACCCCCAGCCAGCTCTCGTATTCGTCGGGATGGCGGTGGAAGGTGAAAAACTCCGCCTCGGGGGCCTGGGGGTCGGCCAGGGCGGCCTGGAACCAGGGATGCGCGCTGCCGCAGTGGTTCGGCACGATATCGAGCACCAGCCGCATCGCACGGGCGCTGAGAGCGGCCCGCAGGCCGGCCAGGGCCGCGTTGCCGCCGAAGTGCGGGTCCACCTGGGTATAATCGGCCACGTCGTATTTATGGCTGCTCGGCGCGGTGAAGATCGGGTTGAGGTAGAGCGCCGTCACACCGAGATCCTGGAGGTAATCGAGGCGCTCGACGATCCCCTGCAAGTCGCCGCCGTAGAACTCGCTGGCGCCGTGGCCCTTCCGCGGCGGCGCGCCCCAGGGCCGCGCCACCACCGGGCGACCGTAGCAGAGGTACTCCCCGTCGCGCACATTGTTGGTGGGATCGCCATCGGCAAAGCGGTCGGGGAAAATCTGGTAGAACACGCTGTCGCGCACCCAGTCCGGCGCCTCGTAGCCGGCAAGCAGCACGAAGTCGTTGGCATCGGTGGGGTTATGCAACCAGACCCCCGCGGCGTTGTACCAGCGGTTGCCTTCGCGCGTGCGCAGCAAGAAGCGGTAGCCGGTGCGGCGCATGGTCAATCTCAGACTGGCATGCCACCAGCGACTGACGCCCTCGACACCCGCCGGCTCCATCGCCACGATCGCCTCTTCGCCATCGGGACAGGCGCGGAGGAAGACGGCCTCTACAGGAGCATCAACATCGGCCCGCAGCCAGAGACGCGCGCCGTCGCCCACGGCCAGGCCCGCGCGCTGCACGTAGCGCGGCGAGCCGTCGTGGTGGATCGAATGGGACCAGTTGGGGAGCATTGAGGTGTGTCCATTTCAGCCGTCCATGCGGCTCGCGCCGCACAACGCCGCGATGGTTGTTCCTGGGAGGGCGCAGCCCTCCCAGACCCTCCCGCGGGTGGGGGATGGGGAAACCCGGTTTCCCCATCCCCCTGCGGGGCGGGGGCGTGGGGAAACCCGGTTTCCCCACACCCCTCTTCGAGAGCCTATGTTCACGTTAGCCGTCCATGCGGCTCCGCCGCACACGAACAGGATGAAAAGAGGTTCTTCCTGGGAGGGCGCAGCCCTCCCAAAGTCTCCTGCGGGCCGGGGGATGGGGAAACCGGGTTTTCCCATCCCCCTGGACTATGTTCACGTTAACGCCGCCACAGCCGCGTCAAGGCGCGCGAGCACTCGCTCGCGACCAAGGGCGGCGAGCATATCGAAGAGCGGCGGGGCGACGGTGCGCCCGGAGACGGCCACGCGCAGCGCGCCGAAGAGCTGGCCGGGCTTGCGCTCCAGGCGCGCGCACAGATCGCGCAGCGCCGCCTCCAGCCCCTCGGGCGTCCAGGGTTCGAGGTCGCGCAGGGTGGCATAGGCGGCTTGCAGCATCGCCGCCGTTTGCGCGGCATCCAGCCCCCTGGGGATGAGGGTGGCCGGGGGATAGCCATCGGTGCCAGGCCGCGGCTCGCGGAAGAAGAACTCCAGCAAGCCGGGGGCCTCGCTCAACTCCTCCAGCCGCTCGTGGATCAAGGGCACGAGGCGGACAACATAGGCGCGCTCGGCCTCAGAGGGCGGATCGCCGACCAGCCCGGCAGCAGTCAGGAAGGGCAGGAGACGCTCCGCAAGATCCTCGGGAGCGAGTTTGCGGATATAGATGCCATTCATATCGCGCAGCTTCTCGGGGTTCCAGCGGGCGGGGCTGGCCTGCACACGATCGATGGTGAAGCGCTCGATCAACTCCTCGCGGCTCATAATCTCGGTCTTATCGTCGTAGCTCCACCCCTGGAGGGCGAGGTAGTTCAACATCGCCTCGGGCAAGTAGCCGCGCTCCCAGAAGCGATTGGTCGCCACATCATCCTTGCGCTTGGAGAGCTTACCCTTGCCGTCCTGGCGCAGAATCACCGGCAGATGGGCGAAGACCGGCGGCGCCCAGCCAAAGGCCTGGTAGAGCAAGACGTGATAGGGCGTGGAAGGCACCCACTCCTCGGCCCGCAGCACGTGGGTGATGCGCATCAGATGATCGTCCACCAGATGGGCGAAGTGGTAGACGGGCATACCGCTGGTCTTAATCAGCACGATATCCTGCAACTGATCGTTCTGCACCGTAATCCCCTCGGCGCCGCGAACCAGATCGGTGAAGGTCGTCTGGCCCGTCAGGGGGGTCTTGAGGCGGATGGTGTAGGGTTTGCCGGTGGCAGCCAGCTCGCGCTGCCGTTCAAGGGGCCAGTCGCGTTCGGGGCCGCGGAAGCGGAAGGCCTTGATGCCGCGCATCTCGGCATCGGCGCGGAGCCGGGCCAGTTCCTCCTCGGTGGTGAAAGACAGATAGGCGTGGCCCGACTCGAGCAACTGCTCGCTGTACACCTGGTAGATGCCCTGGTCGAAGCGCAGCGACTGGATGTAGGGACCATACGGACCGCCGATATCCGGGCCTTCGTCCCATTCGATGCCGACCCAGCGCAAGGAGGCCATAATATCATCGGCGGCGCCTGGCACATAGCGCTTCTCATCGGTATCCTCGATGCGCAGGATGAACTGCCCGCCATAGTGACGCGCGAAGAGCCAGTTAAACAGGGCGGTGCGCACGCCGCCAATGTGCAGGTAGCCGGTGGGACTGGGGGCGAAACGCACCCGAACCGGAGGGGTAATCTCAATCATGCGCAGGCTCCTCGGCTGGAGATTTCAGACACCCAGGTATTATACGCCATAGTCCTGACGTGAACATAGGCTGCTGGAGCAGGGGAATGGGGAAACCGGGTTGCCCCACGCCCCCGCCTGTGGGAGGGTCTGGGAGGGCGCAGCCCTCCGAAGAACAAGAGCAGGAGCTTACATGGCGACTGAGCGGGCCGATCTGATAGTCTCGGGAAACGATGGGAGCTGTGTCTGTCTGGCCTGTCAGTGGCGTTGCGCGCTACGCCCCGGCGATGTGGGGCGCTGTCAGGTGCGCGTTGGCGCCGAAGAAGGGATCAATCTGCCCGGTTACGGTCTGATCAGCGCCGCGACCATCGGGCCGATCGAGGACTACCGGCTCTGGCACTTTCTTCCTGATACGCTGGCGCTGGCGATTGGAGGGTGGGGCTATGCCACGGTCAGCGATCAGAGCCGCGGCCCCTACGGCGCACTACCCGCTGATCCGGCCCGGCGGCGCAAACTCGATGCCGAGCGCGTCGCCTCGTTCGCGCTGGAACGCCTCTGTCGCGGCGTTATCTGGGCCTACGGCGAACCTGCCGTCAATCACGAGTATGTCCGCTCCCTGCTGCAACTGAGCCGCGCCGCCAGTCGCTACACGGCGCTGATCACCACCGGCGCGATGACCGTTGAGGCCCTCGATCAACTCGGTCCCTACCTTGATGGCATCAGTCTCGATCTGCGCGGTTTCAGCGATGCCAGCTATGCGCGCCTGGGGGGCCTGCCTGCCTGGCGCGAGGTGCTGGCCATTGCCGAGCGGGCGTTGCGCCAGTGGCGGATACACATCGAGGTCACCACGCGCATCCATCACGGCGTCAATGATGACCCGGCCGAGGTGCGCGCCCTGGTGACCTGGATCAAGGAGATCCTGGGCGCCCATACCCCCTGGCACGTGCTCCCTGGCGACGCCGGCAGCGAGACGGCGGCTTCGACCGTGCGCGCCCGCAGGATCGGCCACGAAGTCGGCCTGCACTTCATCTACGGCGCCGAGCCCAATCAGCCGACCCGCTGCCCCATGTGCCATCAGGTGCTGATAACCCGTGTCAATGGCGTGACCAGCCTGGTCGGTCTCGATGGTTCCATGTGTACCAACTGTGGCTACAACGCGAAGCTGCACCTGTCGATCTTCAAACAGCGCTAACATGAACATGGGGGAACCAGGTTCCCCCATACCCCCGCCCGCGGGAAGGTGAGGGCTATGCCCGTGCGCAGGGGTATGGGGAAACCGGATTTCCCCACGCCCCGGCCCGTAGGAGGGTTTGGGCGGGCGCTGCCCGTGCGCAGGAGTATGGGGAAACCGGGTTTCCCCTCGCCCCCGCCCGCGGGAGAGCCTGGCCCCGAAGCAGGGTATGGGGAAACCGGGTTTCCCCAGCCCCGGCCCGTAGGAGGGTGTGGGCGGGCGCTGCCCGTGCGCAGGGGTGTGGGGGAACCCGGTTCCCCCACACCTCCGCCCGCGGAAAGGTGAGGGCTATGCCCGTGCGCAGGGGTATGGGGAAACCGGGTTCCCCCTCGCCCCCGCCCGCGGGAGGGTTTGGGCGGGCGCAGCCCGTGCGCAGGGGGTATGGGGAAACCCGGTTTCCCCAGCCCCGGCCCGTAGGAGGGTGTGGGCGGGCGCAGCCCGTGCGCAGGGGTATGGGGAAACCGGGTTTCCCCAGCCCCGGCCCGGTGAGAGGGTTTGGGCGGGCTGCGCCCTCGGAGAGGGATGTAGGGAACGTCGCTTGCTCCATCCTCTGCCGGACGGCGCAGGAGCGCTAAAGGAGTTACGGTCGCACAGCGAAGGGCATATGGACCCGGCGCACCTCCAGGCGCGAGTCGACGCGGAAGCTCAGGGTCCGCTCCTCCGAACGGTTGCCCGCCCGGTCAACCGCCACGTAGCGCACGCGATGCTGGCCATCGGGCAGGCTGCCGAGGCTGGCGATCGGGCCGGCGCGCTCCTCCCAGGGGCCGTCGTTCACCGACACCAGGAGACCCGCGACACCGCTGCCGCCCAGGTCATCGGCGGCAAGGGTCAGCCCATCAAACTGCTGAAAGGCGCTGCCTAGACGCTCGGTGACCATGCTGCCCGAACCGGCCAGTCCTTCGACAGGCGAGCCGAACTGTGCCTGACCCGGCCCGCGCACGGCGTAGCCCGCTGTGCGCCCACCGCCCCGCTCCAGCGAACGAAACGCCAGGATATGCCGTCCGGCCCGCAGGTTCACCGTTCGCTCCACCGTCGTCTCGTCTTGCTGCCCCGTCGCGCTGGCCACCAGCTGGCCGTCGATCCACAGCCAGGCATTCTCGTCGCTGCGCAACTGGAAGGTGTAGTCACCCGCCTCCGGGGCGACGAAGACGCGCGTCTGTTCGAGGATCAGGCGCTCTGCCGCTCCTACGCCGATTCCTGACGCGGCCTCGAGGTCGTCGTTGGGCATGCCCTGCCAGACGAAACTGCCCAGCAAGGCGCCCCGCGCGAGGGCCGAACCGTCGCCGGTGCGGGCCAGAAAATTGGCCGGCGTTCCGCCCTCGCGGTACACGTGGGCCAGCGGACGCAGCAAGTGATCGTAGGCCACCGGCGCGGGAGGTTGCCGCTCGGGGGTTACGCTCAGGGGCGCAACGGCCACGTCGCGGGCGAAATAGACGACGTATTCGTTGATCAGCCCGGCGCGCACCTGGAAGTTCCCCGGTGTTCGCAGGCGCAGGTAGCCCATCACCTCGCGGGTTTCGCCCGGCGCCAGCGGGCCGTTGATGCCCCAGCGCCAGGGGTAGCCGCCGCTGTCGCCCGCGCACTGAGGTTGCCGCTCCGCCTCGATGGGACCAAGGGTCAGGCGGATACGTCCAAACTCTTTCGGATAGGTAGGGTAGGCCTGCCCCGGGGTCCCCAGGAAGCACTCGCCCTCGTCGTAGACGTAGCCTTCGTTCGGGTTGAAGCGCCCGTCGGCGCCGCGCTCCGCTTCGGGGGCCTGGCTCTCAACCGGCGCCGCGCCGCTGTTGCGGATGGTGAAGGTGACCTTCAGCAGTTCACCCGCGGCGAGGCTCACCCGGTCGTAGCGCACGTTCAGGAGATCGACCCGCGCCGCGGCGGGGTCCTCTTTGATCCAGCGGATGGCGTCGAAATAGACCACCCGCTGGCGGATCAGCGCTTCCCCGGTCAGGTCGCTTAGCTCGACATAACCCTGACGCCCCGCGGCGAACTGGTAGGTCCCCAGCGAGACCCACTCCTCGGCGGTGTCCTGGTTGATGGTCACCTCGTAGATCCGGTCGGCGGCGGCGATGCGATAGGTGGCGCGGGCGGTCGCCTGGGGCAGCCCGCACCCCCGCGGAACGTAGGCCAGCACGTGGTAGCGCCCGGCCTCGGGGAGGTTCGGGCGCCAGACGCCCCGGTTAGCGCTCTCGGCCGGTGTGTCGGTGCCGAAGGTGTAGGTCGTAGTGCCATCGTAGCCGCAGGGCCACTGGTACCAGGTTGCGTTGCTGCGCTCGAAGCCGCGCTCGCGGTCGTCCACCGTCAGATCGCCGTTGTCCCAGGCGACGTCGCTCAGCCGGTCGCGCACCCGCTGGCGGATGGTGGGCAACAGCGCGTCCAGCCGGTCGCCGGGACAGGTCGTATGGCCGGGGGTGACGCTGCGGTGACCGGCGATATGGTTGATCACCGCGCTGGCGTTGAAGGGACTGCAGTAGCGCGAGATGGCGCACCCGTAGTAGTAGGAGCGCCCGAGGGGATCAACGCCTTTCTGTTCGGCCTTCCAGGCCAGCAGGTTGATCAGACTGTCCAGGCTGGCGTTGGAGGGGGCCGCGGCGCTGTACGTGCCGATCAGCGCCACGCCCATCGAGCCGTAGTTGCCGGTGTCGTGGAAGCCCACCGCGTCATCGCCGCCGGCTCGCCCTTCGTAGATGACGCCGTTGGGGTCAATCAGGTAGTGGTAGCCGATATCGCCCCAGCCGCGGGTGAAGGTATGGAAGGACCAGATCGCCCGCACCCGGTCGGCCCAGGTCTGCTGGCTCCCCGACAGGCTGTTGGAGTCGGCGGTGTGGTGCACGATCATGTGCCGCACGGGGTAGTAGGCCGGCGGCACCCGGCTGCCCTGCCCATCCGGGTTGCCCCAGGCAGTGCGGCTCACCACCGGCGGACGACCTGCCTGGGCGCTGGTGGCCGTATCCGACGCTTCCGGCAACGGCGCGGACGGTCCGAAGCGGGCGTCAACGGTGTTGACCTCGATCCGTCGCAGGTCGGGCAGGGCGCCATCGGGCGCGGGAGCGAAGCGCGCGCGGACCTGCCAGAAGCGCGCCTCGAACCCGGCGGCGATGATCTGGCTCCAGTGGACCTGCTCACCGTCCTCGGGTTGCCAGAGATCCTCATCTTCGCCTGCCGCGCCCCAGGGCGACCACTGTTGCCCGTCGGCGGACACGCGCAGTTCCAGTTCCAGGCGGGCCTCGGGCGGCACGGCGCCCTCCCAGCGCAGCAGCAGGTGGGTGAAGGGTCGCGGTGTGCCGGTTGCCGGTGAGACGTACCCGTAGCCGGCTTCTTCGCCGGCAAGCGGCCCGACAGAGGGTATGTCGGAGGGGGTGGGCGGGAGCAACACGGCCCGGTCAGGGCGTCCGGCTTCGGTGTTCGAAAGGGGATGGGCGGCCACGTGCCCGGAAACCAGCGCCAGCAAGCCAATCAGCAGGAGCGCGAGGGTGAGCGTGGCGGAGCGGCGAGGGTGGTAGGGCATAACGAACCTCCACGCGGGAAGTAGTTGAGCATCACCCTCATACTACCGGGGCCGGGTGGAGGTTGACGAGATCTTAACATGACGGTTGGATGACACGTCGTACCATTTTAGATTTTAGATTGCAGATTGTAGATTACCGCTCCATGCAACAGGAGGCGCTCCAGCGCTCACGAGGGGGGTGGCTGTGGGAGGGGCCAGGCCCCTCCACACCGGCGAGGGGTGTGGGGGAACCGGGTTTCCCCATGCCCCCACCCGGTGGGAGGGTTTGGGAGGGCTGTGCCCTCCCAGGAAGAACCTTATGTTCATTGCGGTGTTGTGCGGCGGAGTCGCATGGAGGGCTGACGTGAACATACGCCCTCGGCGAGGGGTGTGGGGAAACCGGGTTTCCCCATGCCCCCACCCGGTGGGAGGGTTTGGGAGGGCGCAGCCCTCCCAGGAAGAACCTTATGTTCATTGCGGTGTTGCGCGGCGGAGCCGCATGGAGGGCTAACGTGAACATACGCCCTCGACGAGGGGTGTGGGGAAACCGGGTTTCCCCATACCCCCACCCGGTGGGAGGGTTTGGGGGGGCGAAGCCCTCCCAACATCCCGTCGGTGTGCGGCGCGAGCCGCATGGACGGCTACAATGATATTAGACCGTTACGTGGTGCTCAAAGTACCGGTTAATCAGCGCGATCACCTGATCGGCGGTCTCCTCAATTGGCTTGTTGGTGACATTGATCACCGAGAAGCCCCCCTGGCGAAAGACGCGCCGGGCATAGGCCAGTTCGTCCTGGAGTTCGGCGGGGTCGGTGTAGCCGTGGCTCGCATTGCCCTGAAAGGCCCGCTGCCGCCAGTGACGGTGGTGGCTCAGCACGTCCACGTCAATGGTCAGACCGACCACGCGGCGCCGGTCAATCTCGAAGAGTTGGCGCGGCGGCGGGACGTTTTGCACCAGGGGCACATTGGCCACTTTCCAACCGAGCACCCCCAGGTAGATGCTCAACGGCGTCTTGCCAACCCGCGATACGCCGGTGAGTACCACATCGGCCTCGTGGAGATCGCCCGGATTGCGGCCGTCATCGTGATCCACGGTGTACTCGATAGCCTTGATGCGGTCCAGGTACACTTCGTGCCAGCGCTGGTACAGGCCTGGCTGCCCCACCGGCGTGCGTCCGAACAACTGCGCCATCAGCGCGAGGGGGTCACCGATGGTATCAATGGTGGGTATGCCGTGTTCCGCTGCCAGCCGCACCACCGCCTCACGCATCGTCGGATTGACCATGGTGTGGATGATCATCCCTCCCCGTTCGGCCACCTGCTGCATGATGGCCGGCAGTTGACTCTCCTGGCTCACCTGGGGGATCACGATCACCGCCGGGTTAATACCCGGGAACTGGGAAAGGGCGATCCGCGCCACGTGTTTGCCAAGCGCTCCTGCCCCCCCGGAGATGATGAAGATGGCCGGAAGGTGGTCATCCGTTCGCGCCAGCGTAAGCATCGCTTCCTCCTTCCGGGGTGCAATTCGCAGAAGTGGTTCCGCTCGCAACAGTTATTGAGCGTAGCATACGAAATCCGTGCCGGGCAGCGCGTAAAAACCCGGTTACGTGGCGTGAACATGTGACCAGTGATGGACGTTCGCGTCCCTCGTCCTGCTGGTGGAGGTATAGGGCCAGCCCGTTTCCCCTTACCCCTCCAACCGGTGGCAGGGCCGCCACAACTCGCCCATGGGGCGGGGACGTGGGGAAACCGGGTTTCCCCACGCCCCTGCCCCCGGGAGGGCCTGGCCCTCAAGCAGGGGCATGGGGAAAACCCGGTTTCCCCATACCTCCGCCCGCGGGAGGGTTTGGGAGGGCTGCGCCCTCCCAGGAACAACTTTATGGACAACTAACGTGAACATAAGCTCTCGGAGAGGGTGTGGGGAAACCGGGTTTCCCCACGCCCCTGCCCCCGGGAGGGCCTGGCCCTCCCGCAGGGGGAGGGGGAAACCGGGTTTCCCCATACCTCCGCCCGCGGGACGGTTTGGGAGGGCGCGGCCCTCCCAGGAACAACCCTTGCGCGTCCCGTTGGGGCGCGGCACAGCCGCAAGGGGGCCTTACGGGAAGTAGACCCGCGAGGTGAACGCGCCGTGCAGGCCATGCGGGATGTGGTGACCAGGGCTAAGCCGTGCGATCGGGCCGCGAGCCGGGCGCCGGGCGTCAAGGATCACCAGGTCGGACTCGTGGCGCGCGGCGTCATAGACCAGGGCCAGCAGCCAGCCATCGTCTTCGGTGGGGTTACTGTTGCGCGCCGGGTCGCCGCTGTCGGGCGAGACGGCGCCGGCAACCGCGGCGCTCCGGGGTCGGGGCACAAAGATAGGTTCGCTGACGAAGCCGCGCGGCGCCGCGCTCCATAGTTCCTGCGCTCCGCTCTCCAGGTCGAGTTTCCAGATCGCCTGTAAGGGACCGTTCCTCTCAGGCGCGTCTGCGGCGGCCAGGTAGACGTAGCGGTATGGACGCCCCACCTTATTCCCTGGAAGGGGTGGCCAGCGAGGCGCCGCTACGGGACGTAGATCCGCACGCCGGGGTAAATCAGATCAGGGTCAGGACCAAGCACGTTGCGATTGGCGTGGTAGATCTCGGGCCAGCGAAGTTCATTGCCATAGGCCCGCAAGGCGATCCAGCGCAAGTAATCGTGGGGCTGGATGGTGTAGAAACTCTGGCGGGCGATAGGGCCGCGGGCGGGGAGTGCGGCGGGCACTGCCGGGCGCACGGCAGTGACTCGTGGCAGCACCAGGCGCTGACCAGGGCGGAGCAGGTTCGGGTTGCTGCCAATAACGCCGAAATTAGCGTCCCAGATTGCCGGGGCGAAGCGGGTGGTGCCGTACAAGCGCAGCGAGATGCCGCTCAGTGTGTCCCCGGCGCGCACCACATAGACCGCGGCGGCGGCCCGCGCCGGTCGCGTGACGGCACCGCCAGCAGGGCGACCAGGACCGGCGGGGGGCACGGCGCCGATCTGGCCCCCGAAGGGCACCCCGTCCTGGTAGCCGGGGGGTTGCACATAGCCGGGCGGTGGCGGAGGCTGTGGGGCCGGCGCTGCTGGCGGCTGTGGCGGCGGCGGGGGCGGAATGATCTGGTCGGCCAGGGTAATGGCGGGCAGGGCCACGCTCGCCGGCGTATAAGCGAACGCCGCGTCGGGCAGGCGGTTCACCGTGGTGAAGCTGATCGCTTCCGGGCGAGCGGCGACGACGGGGGCCGCTTCCTCGACCAGTTCAAAGGCCGGAAAGGCGACTGGCGCGGCGGCAGGGCCGGCGACGATGCTTGCCAGCATCGCCGCATCTTCGGCGGTAGGCGCCGCGAGCAGACTGGCGAGGAGCGCCTGATCGGCGGCCGGTTCGGCGGGCGTATGGACAGCGGGAAGCGTTGCGGCGGCCAGGGCGGGCGCCACGCGCTCGCGGGCGGCCCAGACCGGAGCGACCCCCACGCTGGCCACGGCGATCCCGCCTGCCAGCAGGACCACGGCGGCGCCCCCGAGCAGGCGCGAGGTCGTTGGCGCCCCGAGCCGGGCCGGCGACCGGCGAACCGACGCCGGGGGGCGCTGCGGCGCCAGTCGCGCCGCGACCGACCAGGGCGCCGCGCTCGCCGTGGTCGTAAGCAGGCCTTCAAGGAGCGCACCCTCGGCGCCGGCTGGCGCGGGAACGCCTCGACGACCCGCAGTGGCTTTGGCATCCATGGGATACTCCTTGCTCTCACGGGGCCCTACGCCCGTGAGCATATTCAGAGCATAGCACATCCGCGCCGATGGTCAAGAAGCATGAAAAACCCTCGAAGAAACCAGGGTTCTCCACAGGTGCGCGCGTACCGTATGGATCGTTCCTCCAACCAGATTTCTCCTAACGTGAACATACGCCCTCGCCGAGGGCGTATGTTCACGTCAGTACACCCTATAAAAATCAAAAACAACATTACAACTCCACGCGCATGCGCTCAACCATCTGCTCGAGCACATCGCGGGCCTGGGTCGCATCGGCGCCGGCGGGAACGCCGAGAACGGCGAAATAATCAGGGGCGATCAGCAGCGCCAGGAAGGTGAGAGCGTCGGTCTCCAGCGTCAGGGCGCGCGCCAGACCGGCGCCCATGCGGCCCGCGGCGGAGGTGGCCAGCGCGGCGAGACTGGCCAGTTCGATCTCCGCCAGTTCCAGATCGTAGGCTGCGGCCTCATCAACGAAGACCATCTCGATGCCCAGCCCATCGGTGCCGACCACACCCGCGAACTTCGCCTGGCGCACCAGATCGAGGGTATTGTTGAGAATCGTCGTCAGGCTCATCGGGCGAAGCTCCTTCAGGCTACTACAACTCGCGACGCCCCTCCAGCGCCGCGCCCAGGGTATCGGGGTCGGCCCACTCCAGATCGCCGCCGGTCGGCAACCCGCGGGAGATGCGCGTCACGCGCACCCCCAGGGGCGCCAGGTCGCGCAGGAGCAAAAACGCGGTCGCCTCGCCCTCGGTGTTGGGATTGGTGGCCAGGATCACTTCGTCCACCGGTTCGGCGCGCACGCGGGCAAGCAACTCGTCGATCTTCAGATTCTCACGGTAGATGCCTTCGAGGGGCGCCAGATGGCCGTGGAGCACGTGGTACAGCCCGCGGTAGACGCCGGTGCGCTCGATGGCCAGCACATCCAGCGGCTCCTCGACCACGCAGATCCTGGTCTGATCGCGGGCAGGATCGGCGCAGATCGGGCACAGTTCGCCGACGGTGATGTTGTAACAGCGGGCGCAGAGGGTGACGCGCTCGCGCAGGTCAAGGAGCGCCTGCGCGAGGGCGCGGGCCTGCTCTTCCTCGGCGCGCAACAAATAGAAGGTCAGCCGCGAGGCCGTCTTCGGGCCAATGCCTGGCAGCTTGCTAAACTCTTCGATCAGCCGCGCCACCGGCCCGGCGATCAGACTCTCACCACGAGAAAAGGTCATGTCAGCGAAGGTTGCCGCCGGCAACTCGTAGAGCAGGCGCCTGTCGCCGCAGGCCAGCCCGCCGGCTTACGCGCCTTAGAACTTCAAAACAGACCGGGCATCCCTTTCATCCCGCCCATCAGCGGCCCCAGGCGCTCTTCGGCGAGATCCTGGGCTTTCTTCGTCGCATCGTGAATGGCGGCCAGCAGCAGGTCCTGCAGCATCTCGACATCCTCGGGATCCACCACTTCGGGCGCGATGGTGATACTCTGCACCTCGCGATGGCCGTTCATCTGCACGGTAATGGCGCCTCCGCCGGCCGTTCCTTCAACCGTCGCCACGGCGAGTTCTTCCTGGATCTTCTGCATCTGGCGCTGCATCTGCTGGGCCATCTGCTGTAACTGGCGCGGGTTCATGCATGCTCCTTGGTGATCGCTGCGCGCGGCGCGCGCTCTTGCAATGGGGGAATGCTCCCTGCTAGCTTACCACACAGCCGGGGATGGCGCAAAGGAGCGCCGCGTCGTAACTGTTCACACCAGGGGTAACCCACGCGCCTGCGAGCGAGGGCGTTTCGTCCCCGTCGCTTCTCCGCGGGCAAGATGCCCGCGCTCCCAGGAGATATGTGAACACTTACGCCGGGCCGTACCGACTCACGCCTGACGTGAACATGGGGGAACCCGGTTCCCCCATCCCCCCGCCCGCGGGAGGGTGAGGGCGCAGTCCTCGAGCAGGGGGATGGGGGAACCCGGGTTCCCCATCCCCCCGCCCGCGGGAAGGTGAGGGCGCAGCCCTTGCGCAGGGGGATGCGGAACCCGGGTTTCCCCATCCCCCGCCCCTGATGGTCCTACCCCGACTCCGGGGGTTCAATATCCACGATATGGGCCTCGAAGATATTCATCGCCGCGCGCACCAGATCGTCCTTGCGGGCCTCGCGGATCTGGCTGCGGAGATCGCGCGACTCGGCGCGGGCTTCAATGGTGCAGCGCAGCGCGAGCGTAACGCCCAGGCGCCGTTGCATGACCTCTTCGACGATGCGGCGGTTCTGGGCCTTCTCTAGGTTCTCCTTGTGGAAGGGCGAGGCGGCCAGCAACACCACCGTGTTGCCCTCGACATCTATCGGGCGCACGCTGTGGAGCAGCGCCTGCACCGTCGGGCTGCGCGGCCGCACATCGCGTTTGATCTCCTCCCAGTGGGCCTCTACCAGTTCGAGCAGCGAGAAGTCGGCGTTGGCGGCCGCCGCCGCCTCGGGTGAACGGGCCACCGGCGCGGCGGAGGCAGGCGTAGGGGAGGGAGGGGGAAGGTCCGACCCGGGATCAGGGACGGCCGGCGTCGCCTCGTCCGGCGGCGCCGGCTCAGGCCTGGCCGGCGGCGGCGCGGCAGTGACGTTCGGCGGCGCGGCCTCGCTCCGCGGGGTGGGGGGAGGAGCCTGAGGGGTCGCCGGGACAGGCGCCTCGGCCGGGAGCGGCGGCGCGGCGCGCCGGACAGGCGCGGCAGGCTGGCTCAGCGGCGCCCGCGCGCCGGACCCCTCGGAGCGTCGCGCGGGCGCCGCGGGCGCCGCGGGCTGGCCCAATAGGGCCTCGACAACCGCCAGTTCCAGCGGCAACTGGCCGTAGGGCGTCGTGCGCAACTGGTAATCCAGGGCGCTGAACAGCTTCACCCAGTGCAGCAAGCGCCCGGTGTCGGCCCGTTGGGCCCAGGCCGCCATCATCTCGCGCTCATCGTCGCCGACATCGGCGAGCGCATGGTCACCGGCGGCCAGCAGCAGCAACAGCGAGCGCAGCCGCTCCACCACATCGCGGGTGAACTGGCGCAAATCGGCCCCCTGGTCGGCCACGCCGTTCACCGCCCGCAGCGCCGCCGCCGCGTCGTCTTCCAGCAGCGCCTCAATCAGTGCGGCCACCTCGGCGGCCGAGGTCATCCCCAACAGGCTCTGCACCTGCGCGACACTGATGTGGCCGCTGGTGAAGGAAGCCAGTTGCTCCAGCACCCCCAGGGCATCGCGCAGGCTGCCCGTGGCGGCGCGGGCGATGGCCTCCGCTGCCCCCGGCTCCAGCGTGACCCCCTCGGAGGCCGCCACGCGGCGCAGGTGCGCGGCAGTGCTGGCGATGCCGTGGCGCGTAAACGTGAAGCGCTGGCAGCGCGACAGAATGGTCGCTGGAACCTTGTGCACCTCCGTGGTCGCCAGCACGAAGATCGCATGCTCGGGCGGCTCTTCCAGCGTCTTCAACAGGGCATTGAAGGCGGCCGTGGAGAGCATATGCGCCTCGTCGATGATGTAGACGCGGTAGCGCCCACGGGTCGGCCGCGTCATCACCCCGCTGATCAGCGCCCGGGCGTCCTCAACGCTGGTGTTCGAGGCTGCGTCCATCTCGATGATGTCCACCGCGCGGCCCTCGGCGATCTCCTGGCACATCGCACAGGCGCCGCACGGCCTGGCCGCGCGATCGGCGGCCAGACAATTCACCGCCTTGGCAAGCAGACGGGCCACACTCGTCTTGCCCACCCCCCGCGGCCCGGTGAACAGGTAGGCGTGGGCCACGCGCTCCTCGATAATGGCATTGCGCAGTGTCTGCACCACGTGCTCCTGGCCGACGAGTTCCTCGAACGTCTGGGAGCGCCATTTGCGATACAGCGACAATGAAGCCATGCCTGGACCTCCGATGACCGGTCCTGTCATTATACCTGACAGAACACCTGGTCGCAAAGCCAGGCACAACCGTGCCTGTTCACACCTGGGGTAACCCACGCGCCTGCGAGCGAGAGCGTTTCGCCCCCGTCGCGCGTCCGCGGGCAAGATGCCCGCGCTCCCAGGAGAAATGTGAACACGTACGCACAACCTTGTAGTGGTTACATAGATATGGTACAGTGATCAAAGTCTGTCCTATCCGGTCATCGCGGGGGTTTGCGTGAGGCTTCGTTACGTCATTGCTGGCATCGTGGCAACCATGGTCGTCTGGCTGGCCGCCTGTAGCGGCCAGGCCGGCCAGCAAGTGCCGTTGCCTTCACCAACGCCCGAGGCCCTGGCATCCGTAACGCCACCCGCGACCTCCCCCCCGCCCGCGGCGACAGCCGTGACGTCCGGCGCGGCGACCGGGGCCGCCACCGAGGTCTACGCGGGGGTGCCCCGGTCGCGTACTCCCGAGGGCTACCATCTGCTCGGCAACCCCGAGGCGCCGGTCACCCTCGTGATGTACTCCGATTTTCTCTGAACGGCCTGCGCGCTCCACGTGCTGGAGACGGAGCCACGTATCGTGAATGAATACATACAACCCGGCAAGGTGCGCCTGGTCTACCGCCACGTGCTGCAACTCGGCGAGCGATCCGAACTGCTGGCGGAAGCCGCTGAGTGCGCCGCCGACCAGGGCCGCTTCTGGGAGATGCGCCAGGCGATATATCGGCGCTACAATCAACTGTATACCGAGACCCTGGCGGGCGTCGAAGCCGCCGCCGCGGAAGCCGGGGTTGATGTGGACGCCCTGCGCGCCTGTCTCGCCGCCGGGACCCACGAGGCCGCCGTTCGAGCCGATGACGAGGCAGCCCTGGCCGAGGGCGTCCGCTCGCGTCCGGTCTTTCTCATTGGTGATCGGCGCATTATCGGAGCGCAGCCGTTCAACGTCTTTCAGGACCTGCTTGACCGTGCCTCCGGCGCTTAGCGGCCTACCATCCATATGCTCTGGATGCCACGCCACCCCCGCCTATGCCACAACGTAGTATCACCCTGCCGCTCAGTCTGGTCATGGTGTTCGTCGTGTTGATGCTGGCCCTGCTCGTCGGCGCGTTGCCCGCGACATCTCCTGTCTCTATCGCCCAGAGTACTAGTTGCCCGTATCCTGACCCCAACTCCTGCCCGGGAGGCCAGCAAAACGAGCCCTACCCCGGAGCGACCAGCACCAGCACGCCTACCCAGACAGCCCAGTCTCAGTCAACGCCAACGGCCACGACGACCGCAACCGCTACGGCTACCACCAGCCTGACCACGACCCCTACCCGGCAGACGGCGACGGTTACATTTACCCCGGCCCCCACCCGCACGCGCCCTCCGGCTCCAACCGGCCCCACGCCGACGCCCACCACCGCCCTGCCGGAGGGCATCGAAACCCTGGTGTGCGTTCCCGGCACAACCATTACACTGGCAGGCTCAGGGCCGCCCAGCACCGCGCTGCTGGCCTACTTCAACAACCGTCCCGTAGGCGGCGGCTTCAGCCGGGCCGACGGGACCTTCAGCATCGACCTGATGATTGGCCCCGAGCGGCCGGGGCAGTATCTGGTGGAAGTTCGCAAACGCGACGGTCGCGAGCGGGTGAGCCAGTGGGGTTGCGAGGTGCCCGGGGCCACGCCTACGCCCACCGTGGTGGCGCCTTCACCCCGTGGCAGCGGTCAGAGGTCTGCCAGCCCGACCTGGCCCATCTAA
>DAOTYR010000357.1:0-8825 GCA_034434655.1 Chloroflexaceae bacterium | reverse complement strand
ACATGACCTGGGAGCGCGGGCGTCCCGCCTGCGCCACGGCTCCGCGGGCACGGCGCCGGCCCCCGCCCTGCCCCTCCCCCGCTGGGGGCGGGAACCCGGCTCCTCCCCCCAGCGGGGGGAGGCTGGGAGGGGGGCTGAACGCGGCGAACGATGGTCACCTCAGGCGCCAGAAGGCATAGGGTTCCAGGGCCGCGGCCACATCGTCGGCGGGACCGATCACAATGACCGCGCACCCGGCATCCTCGAGGTCGGCGCGCATCTCCGCGACCGGCTCGCCCGCTTCCGGGCAGAGGATGAAGTAGGTCGGGTGGTAGGCCAGGTGGGGCCGGTGGCCGAGCATCTCGGGCAGGATGGCATCGGGCTCGCGCCCGCCGAGCGCCCGGATGGCCGCGAGCACGCGGGCGGTCGCCGGGGGCAGCGCGGCATGCGCGCCGAAATGGAACGCGGATGACGCGGATGGGACGGATGCGCGCGGATCCGAACCTTGAACTGCGCGATCCGCGTGCATCCGTTCGATCTGCGGAATCCGCGTTCTATCACCAACTACCTCCGCCTGCGATAGCTCGATGAGCAGATCGCGCACCGCCCGCCGGTCGAGCAGGGCGTGGTCGGGCTGGTTGCTATAGGAGAGCAGGCAGCGGTAGCAGGCCCGCGCGCACTCGCCGGCATCCGCGCGCTCCGCGCCATCGGCGTCGAAGTGGCAGATCTCCAGCGCGGCCCGGGCGACGCGGGCCAGCGCGTCGGGCTCCTCGACCAGACGGCGCAGCACGCCGGCGCCGCCCTCGGCCGCCTCCCAGAAGATCAGGCGCGTGGTCGCGCCATGGCCGAGTCGCTCCGTGCTCAGTTCCTGCTCCTCGAGCTGGAAGGCGGCGGCAATCCCGCGCTGCAGCGCGTACTGCGCGCTCGCCGCAGCCTCGGGCCGCGCGGCAACGCTGGCCGGCAGCCGGAGGATCAGCAGATTACGGGTATCGCGCACCACCAGGCGCACGCCACGCCGCACCGCGTTGCCGTCCAGGTCGTCAACGCCCTCGAGCAATTCCTCGCCGCCGGGCTGGCGCCCCCAGAGGCCGCGCTGCAGATCGAGGGCGAAGCCGGCCTCGCGGGTGCGCCGCCAGCCGTGGTTGACCCGCCAGATGGTCGCGGTGGGCGCATAGACCAGGTCGATCCCGCCCGCCGCGGGGCAGCTCGCGTCCTGGCGCCGCGGGCCGCCCGCCCCGGGGGCGAACTGGTAGAACGTCTCCAGATGGAAGCCCTCGCGGGCGCGCTCCTCCTCCTCGCAGGTAATGCGATCGGCCGGCTGCGCGGTGACCGTGCTCATCTCGAAGAGGTAGGGCAGATAGGTCCCCCCCTGACCGGCAAGCGTAGCCCCGCACTGCTCGCAGACCTCCGCCTCGGCGCCCTCGTGGAAATAGCCGCAGCTCTTGCAGATCCTGGCCCGCAGGAAGCGCCGGCTGGTATCGCCCGACGGGAGCGCCGTGCGGGTCACCCGGTACTTCCGGCCCTCATGGTAGATGATATTGGCCGGGGCGAACTCGCTAATCGCCAGGAAGCGCGGGCGGGCGAGGAAGCTGCCCTCATCGCGAGCAACGGGCAAGAACGCGCGCACGGGCAGGCGGGGGAAGTTGTAGCCGGGCAGGAAACCCTCGCTGGCGAAGTAGCGGTAGGGATAGAAATCGCCCTCGCTGCCACTGCGGCCCTCGCGGCCGCCGAGCAGCGCAAGCTGGCGCTTGGCCTCCGCCTCGCGGCGCTCAGCCTCCTCGTGGGCCTTGCGCTCGCCGCTGCCCCGGCGGTAGGCATCGGCGACGCCGCGGGCCTCGGCGAGCTGCGCCTCGGCGGCGCGGTAGAGCTGGCGCCAGCGCTCGCAAGCCTCGTCGAAGCGCCGGGGCGCTTCGCTGACCACCCTGGCGAGCCAGCCGTCGTCGAACCAGGCGTTGGCGGCGAGCGAAGTCACGATGCCCGCGAGCACGCGGCGGCACTGCGCAAGACAGGCCGCGCGCTCGCGCTCGCCGAGGGTGATGCGCTCCCGCACCTCGGGCTTCAACGGCAGGTCGGGCAGGGTGGCGTCGATCAGCTCGAGCATCGAGCGGCCCAGGTCGAGACCGGTCACGCCCAGCCAGATCGCGTGCATATGCGCCTTCAGCAGATCCTCATTGGCCAGGTCGATCTGCGGCGCGGCGACCGCGCCGGCGACCATGGCCTGCGGGCGCTGGAAGAAATACTGGTCGTGGCCGCTGCCGGTCGAGCAGTAGGTCAGCACCAGGGCCGGCTGGCCGCTGCGGCCGGCGCGTCCTGAGCGCTGGGCGTAGTTCGCCGGCGTCGGCGGCACGTTGCGCATGTGGACGACATTCAGGTCGGCGATATCGATGCCAAGCTCCATGGTGGGCGAGCAGAACAGCACCGGGAGGTGACCCTCGCGGAACTGCTCCTCGCGCTGCTCGCGATCCTGCTGATCGACCTGGCCGGTATGCTCGCGGCCCGCAATACCGCGCAGGATCGCCGGCGGGCGGCGGTAGAACTCACGGAAGAAGGCATTGGCCTGGCGGACGGGTTCGCCGCCGGGGGGAGGCCAGGCCGGATCGGGTGCGCCAGGTGAGCGTGGCGCCGATCCGTCACCGCGTTGCGCCCTGCTGGCGAGATCCATGCGCCGCGAGCGGATCGGGTCGGGCGGGGGCGGCGTCCCGTCGCCGGGCAGCCAGAGCAGGGCATCGCGGCGGATCTGCACGGCGCGCGTCCCGCGCTCGGCGACGTCGACCAGGATGTTCGTTCCGACGAGGATGTCGAGCAGGGCGTTGAGCAACTCCTCGTAGGCCGCGTCATCGAGCGGCGCGTCGAGCGAGGGCCAGGCGCGGGGCGAGCGCAGGAAGCGGCCGAGCTGGCCCCGGGCCGAGAAGCTGCGCGCGCCGGGAGGCGCGGCCTCGTCGCTCGGCACGAGGAAACGGGTCGCGACCCGGAGATCGCCCGTCTCCTCGGCGGCAAAGGCCCACGGCGGCTTGAGGGCCGCGCCGACGCGCCTGACCAGTTCCGGCTGGCGCTCGGGGTCGAGACAGGGCGCATCAATCGCCAGCTCGCGGCGCATATACTCCAGCATGGCGCGGATAACCCACTCACGCTGCTCGGGAGCCGTCATGGCGAGGGTTGGGTGCCGCGCCCAGGGCGCGGCATCCCGGCACAACTCGTGGAGGTCGAGGTACTCGATGCGCAGCAGGCCACACTGCTCGAGATTGGGCTGGGTAACGCGCCAGCTACGGCGCAGATCCTCGAAGATCCGGTACTCCAGATAGGCGATCAGCGTCTCCTCATTGCGCCGCTTCGCCCCGCCATAGGCGCCGGCCGCGCGCGCATAGGCCTCCTGGGGGAGATCGAGGGCGGCAAAGACCGCCGGAGCGATCGTCAGGTGGGTGAGCGGCTGGCCCGGCGGGGCGGCGGCGAGGGCGGCGGCGATGGCGGAGCGCAGCAGGCTGACCCCGACGAAGTCATTGAAGTGGCCGGCCTGAAGCGAAGCGTCCTGGCGGTTGTCGGTGAAGCTGAGCAACTTCTGGGCGCCCGGCTGCAAGTCGGAGCGGCGCATCTCATCGACGGCCGTCACCGAGATCAGCGTGGTCGCCGTGCTGCGGCCCTCGCTGCTGAGCCGGGCGAGCTTGCGGAAATCGTCCTTTTCCTGGCGGGTGTAGACGGCGCCGCACTGCAAGCAGGTCAGGAACGGGGTGGGCAGGAACCAGGCAGTGACAGGCTGCGGATCATTCACCCCCAGGGCGCGCAGGCCCGGCGACTCATCGCTATCTTCCGAGCCTGGTGTCTCTGTGTCATTGTGGTGAACGACGGTGCCATCCGGGAGCACAGCGAGGCGGCGGGGGAGGTACGAGCGAAAGTCCCTCTTGATCGTCCGGCCGCTGCGCGTCAGGTTGAACCAGGTATCAGGCAGCAGATCCTCAGACTCCTCGCTCCACACGTCCTCGCCCACCAGGAGGTAGCCCGCCAGCGCGGGTGGGGCCACATCCTCGCCGCGGGACATCGGCTGGCGCGGGGTGAGGGTTGCGGCTTCGGGGTCGTAGGCGCAGAGGGCGTAGTGCTGGCCGCACTCACGGCAGAAGACCAGGGGGAAGAGCAGGCGATCGCCGTGGGGGCCGGCGACATAGCGCTGGCCCTCCAGGGTCAGGTGGCGGGCGGGCGGCTCCTCGAGGGTGCTATAGACGGCGCTGCCCTGTGAGATGAACTGGTGGAGCTTGAAGGCAAAGCCGGGCTTACCGTCGGGATCGCGCACAGCGCTGCCGAGGTCGAAAAAGCGGCGTATCTGCGCCTCGCAGCGCGCCACGGAAACGCCGGTCTGGGCGGCGAGCGCCTCAGCGCCCTGGCGGAGGGTGCGCGGCTCGGCGCGGCGGAGGGTGCCCTCCTGATCGGTGCGCAGGCTAAAGGTCTGCTCGATCCAGTGGGCGAGGGGGTGCTGCTGGAAGCCCGGCCAGTCGAGGGCGGCGGGCAGGTCCGCCAGCAGCGCGGCGCGCAATGACGGGACAGACGGGAGAGGAAACTGCGGGACGGCGTAGGTCAGCGTCTCCTCGATCACCTGGTCGGGCGGCAGCGCAACCCCGAAGATCGTGCTGGCCACGCGGGCGACGGCGGCGCGGCGATCGTCGGCCGAGTCGCCGCTCACCATGGTGGCGCTGGTGCCGATGCAGGTCAGGTCGGAGTTCCCGGAGCGCTCGCGCAGCCGGCGCATAAGCATCGCCACATCGGCGCCCTGGCGGCCGCGGTAGGTATGGAGCTCATCGAGCACGACGAACTGGAGATCGGCCGCCCCGGCATTGACGAACGTAAACTCATCGGGGCGGGTCAGCATCAACTCCAGCATCACATAGTTGGTCAGCAGGATGTGCGGGGGGCGCTGCTGGATCGCGCGCTTCTCGGCATCGCCCTCCTGGCCGGTGTAGCGAGCGAAGCGCACCGGGCAGCCGGGCATGTTCCCGAAGAACCGCTCAATCGCCTTGGCCTGCGAGTTGATCAGCGCGTTCATCGGATAGACGATGATCGCGCGGACGCGACCGTCCTCCGGGCGCTGGCGCAGCACGTGGTCAACAATCGGGATGATATAGGTCAGGCTCTTGCCCGAGCCGGTGCCGGTGGTGACGACGTAGTTCTGGCCGCTGGCGGCCAGGTCGATCGCCTGTTTCTGGTGACGGTAGAGGCGCAGGGAGCGCAGGGCGCCGCTGGCGTCGGGGGCCTGGAAGATCTCCCCGCAGCCCGGATGCAGCACGCCCCGGGCCACCAGCTCAGCCACCGTGCTCGCGTGATCATAGGCTGGCGAGAGCTGCACGAGCGCGTCGGGCCAGAGGCGACCCTCCTCAGCCAGGGCGGCATCAACGAAGCGACGGATGGCGGGGTCGCGGATGGTGAGGAAGCTGCGGGTATAGGCAGCGTACTGCTCGATGATCTGCTGGCGAAGCTGGAAGATGTCCATGCTGCACCCTTACGGTCGCAGCCCTCCCAATCCCTCCCGCGGGCGGGGGAATGGGGAAACCAGGGTTCCCCAGCCCCCTGCGCGCGGGCTACGCTCTCCCAATCCCTCCCGCGGGTGGGGGGCATGGGGAAACCCGGTTTCCCCATGCCCCTGCGGGGCGGGGGCGTGGGGAAACCAGGGTTCCCCACGCCCCTCGCCGAGGGCGTATGTTCACGTTAGATCATCAAGGATGCGCCCAATCGCATCCGGAGAAGTCGGCTGGATACTTGTGATCGCTCCCGTTTGCCCATCCCCCTCAGCAGATTCCATGGCAACGAGCAATTTATCATCACGGTACAGGATGGTAACGGACTGAAGGGCGATGGAGTCGGGCGACACGGGCCGCACATGCTGCACAACCACTACGGTATGGGGATGGGCCAGTATATCGAGCAGATACTCGACGGCCTCCGGGGCATTATCCGCCGCCAGGAGCGCCGATCTCGCCTCGTCGGCCCGGCCCTGCGCCGCAAGCTCACGCGCGCTGGCCAGGGTCTGGTTGGCGACGGTGAGTGTGCCTGGAGCCTCGGCGACGCGGTCCGGCCAGCCGCCGAAACTCTTGATCTCATCCTTGACTGCCGACCAGTCCAGGGGGCCCTGGAAGGCGTGGATCACCGTTTCGGGTTGCCCATGCAGCATCCATGCCCCTTCGCGGTGATGGGCGATCAACTGCGCCGGCATACCGGAGGGGGCCGCAACACGGGTGACGTAGAGCGACTGGGAGGGAAAGGCGCAGGCGCCTATCAGCCCCAGCACAGGCCCCTGGATCAGGAGCCGGCCCTCCTCATTAATGACCGCGAGGCCGCGGGCGCGCAGGGCGCGTTCGGCGACGATCAGGCCGAAGGCGCGCTGCTCAGGGGTCACATGTGGGATTGGTTCATCGTTGAGGCCGGGAATGGTAGCGATGCCCATCAAGTGCAGGATCGCGAGAACCTCATCACGTGAAAGCACTACGGAGGTGAGGGGAAGGTCGGCAAAGGTTCTAGTCATGGTAACTTCACCTTAACAATATGCGAGGTAAGGTCGAGGGGCGGTTGGAGCTTCGTCTCCCAGGCGTACCCTGTCACATCGCTGGCGGTCACGCGCGCGGTTGCCAGAGCGCCCCAGAGCGGCGCAGCGACGCGAGGGATAAAGATCAGCGCAACCTGGTTCGACACCTCGCCGGTGCTGAGGACGCGCATACTGTCATCGTCCGGCAGTTGCTCTGGACGGCCAACGGTGACAAACGTGGGGCGCTTGACGGCGGCGCCATCAACCCAGATCGCCATAATCTGGTGGCCGGCGAGTTCGAGCATGACGAACTCGAGCGGCATATCAGGCATCAGGCGCTCGAGACGTCCAAGGTACTCGTGCCGGCCATCCCGGAACGTCAGAAACGCCCGCCGCTCTCTGGTCAGATCGTCAAGCGTCACCTCTACCACGTGCAACTCAACGTGCTGGCCGTTGAGACCGGCGATACTTCGGTCGAGGCGCTCGGTGCGCAGGGTGCGCACGGCCCGGTCCTTGACCCCCCGCAGCACCGCCTCGGGATACCTGGAGCCAAAGCCGCATCCGCCCAGGACCATACTGATGATAACGATCCGCCACAGAACATGGATGCTGAGACGTTTCATTGGCCGAAGCTTCCTATCGCGTGATCCGCAGATTCATCTCGGGGTAGATCTTGTTGAGCGCCCGCAGCATCTCGTGGCTTACCGCCGGGTCTTGCATGTAAGAGCCGTGGGCATCTGCGGTTTGCGTGTACAGGGGAAGAATGAAGGTATTGCCGTTGCTGCCATCCGGGCGACCACCGCCGCTCCCGGGGGGCGCCCCTCGGATCGGCAGCGGTCCTACGGATTGCACCAACATATCGTCACGATGGCGCACGTCAACGATCTTCTCGGCATAGCGTTGGGCTTCATCGAAGTTGGCAATTGGCGCGCCCATGGTGATCACCCCTGAGACATCAACGCCAAGATTGCGCTCGAGCATCCCGGTCACATTGGCAGCTACGGCGCCGCCACCGCTATGGCCTATCAGGATCACGGTCTGCCCCGGCAGGAGGGGGTTGTCGCGCAGATCTGCCGCGATTTCATTGTAGACCTGCTGGGTGTAGCGGCCCTGTTCGCCGCGCAGATACTCATCCACAACCTCGCCGACGCCTCGGATGGAGCCCCAGGCGTTATTGATTGTTTGAGCGCGCCAGTTTGTGATGTCGTTCACGAGGGCCGCGCCTTTCGCGGTAAGCCAGTCAATTCCAGAGGCCCACCCACCGAACCGGGTCCCGGTGAAAGCGGTACCTGTGAGTTGGGTGCCCTGAGGCTTGAGGTAGATTGCGCTGGTAGACTTCACCTGGTCGGGGTCGTAACCATAACGCTCCAGGAGTCGCTCAGTAGCCACGGACTGGTCGTCACCGTAGCCGCCCGGGACGTTCCCGTCGCTATTAATGCCGTTTATGATATAGATCCGGGGCCGTATCGTCTTGTCGGGGCGACCGGCCTGGTTCGGGGCAACGGCGTTCGCGCCATCAGATCCCGCAGTCGAGCGGTCAACGCCATTGCCGGCGGCGGCGCCGCCGGGAACTTCGGCGCGCGCCTCGCCCTGAAAGAGCCGCGCCGCGTCTTCCTCCGCCGCGCGGAGGATCGTCTTCACTTCGAGGATAACCGCGCGCGCTGCCTCGAGGGCGTCAACGAGCCGCTGGAGAGCGGGTATGATCTCGCCATGGATTTCGGCGGCAAATGCGTTGGCGCCGAGACCTTCCCATCCATCGGTGATCAGGGCCTCAGCGCGGCCCCCGAGACGCCGGCTAAGCTCGGCGCTGGCTTCGCTGCTCCGAGCGAAGCGTGCCGCCACGGTTTCGAGCTGGTCGTAGTGTGTCTGGATCGTGTCTGCTCGCATTGACGGTCTCCCTGTCGCGTGCCCGGCGCGCCCTACGAGGCCCGAGCGAGATGCAAGAGGAATGTTAGCGCTACTATACCAACTGAGCCGCCACTTCGCAACAGCAGAGACGTACCTGGATACGGTTCCGCTCAAGATCTTTCTGTACTGGTTTTTTCATCTAACAGGAGTTACGCGGTCGCCTTCCGGCAGGGAGGAGTGGAGGGCCGCAGGCCCTCCACCAACCGGTTGTTGCCCGCCCGCGGCGGGAGGGCTAAGGGGGTTGCGCCAGGCCGCCTGGACGCCGCGGGCGGGCAAAGGGGGATGCGGGGAGGCTTCGCCTCCCCGCATCCCCTCCACCGCGTAAGTCCTGTCATCTAAGGCATGGTTCAAACGCACGTGACCGTTTGCCTCGACACGGGACCACGGGGGTGGTTGGGGGGGGGGGGGGGGGGGGGGGGGGGGGGGGGGGGGGGGG
>DAOTYR010000356.1:0-3634 GCA_034434655.1 Chloroflexaceae bacterium | reverse complement strand
CCCCCCCCCCCCCCCCCCCCCCCCCCCCCCCCCCCCCCCCCCCCCCCACCTCCCCGCCAGACTGTCAAGCGCAAACCGCAGGTTTTGAACCATGCCTAAGGGTTCAACTGAACGGTCTGCCCACTGGTTTGATAGATCACCCGCTCGGCGATATTGGTCGCGCGGTCGGCGATGCGCTCCAGATTGTGGGCAATAAAGAGGAGATCGGCGCCACGCGGGGCATGCTCCTTGTTCAGCGCCAGCTTATCGCCGATGATGGCGATCACCTTATCGTAGAGTTGATCGACCTGCTCCTCCTTAATACCGACCGTGTGGGCCAGGTCCGCATCGAGGTCGGCATAGGCGCCGAGCGCCTGCCGCAGCGTCTCAACGGCGATGGCGCCCAGGTCGAGCAATTCGGGAGGCGGTAGCAGTGTCTCCGGGCCGTTGGGACCAATAACGAACTGGGCGATGCCCTTGGCGTAATCGCCGATGCGTTCCAGTTCGCCCCCCACGCTGATGGCCGACAGAATGCTGCGCAGGTCGCGCGCCACCGGCTGCTGGGTGGCGATGAGCAAGAATGCGTGGGACTCGAGGGTCTGCTGGGCCTGGTTCACACGCAGATCCGCCGCCCGGACCTCGCGGGCCAGTTCCAGATTGTTGGTCGCCAGGGCCTCGAGGGCCTGGGTAATCGCCGTGACGACCGCCTGACCGAGGCTGACCACCTCGTTGTGAAGCGCCAGGAGTTGATCATCGTAATGTTGCCGGACGCGCATGGCACACCTCCTTGTGTGGCATGGGGACGATGCCTGCTATCAGTATAATCCCCGCGTCCGGCCTGGAAGGATAAGAGGCGGCTACAATCGGCGCGGGCGCCGCTACCGATGCTCAGGGCGCCTTCGCCGTGCCTGGACCGGCCCCGTTGCTGCGCTCCAGGGGGCCATGCCAGATCATCTGCCCGTCGCTGTACATCGCGGCGCGAATGATGTCGGCGATGGTCCTTTCGTTCAGCCCGGAAAACTCACCCATCTCGCGCAACTCTTCGAGGATGCGCCTGACCATGCGGGCGCGCACCGCGGCCTCGGCGACCCCTCGGGTCTGGATGCCCACCGCCTCGATCTTCGCCTGGTGCTGGGCCTCGGCGACCTCGTTGTCCTTGTTGCGGTTTTTCCGCTTGATCAACTCCGGATCAATCGTAATCGACTCGAGCACGATCTCGCGCACGTGGATGCCCCAGTCAAGGGCGGTGGCGTGCATGCTGTGCCGCAACTGCTCCGCCAGGCGGCGCCGGTTCAGACTGAGGGCGTAGGGGTCGTTCTCGGGCGCCGGGCGGGCATCCGGTTTGCTGGGCAACAGGGGTTCGACCCGCCGCCGGTCGTGTTCGGCCATCTCCGCCGGCCAGTCCCACACCACATCGCGGAGGCGGTCGTCCAGCAAGGTGCTCATCAACACTTGCAGCACCCGGCGCCACAACTCCGGGTCGCGCTCGCTCAACCCCTCGCCTGCCCGCAGGTCCCTGATCATCTGGTACAGATTGACCGACGTTTCGTAGCAGGTGAGCGCGTTCGTCACCTGATACGTGCAACGCACCCGCACGCGTTGAATGGGACTCAACCAGGCGGTGCGCGTGTCAATGTGTTCGACCTCGTGCTCGAAGCGCAGGGGATAGGCCGGCATACGCGCCAGGATCCTGAACAGCCCGGGAATATGCCAGAACGGGCGATCCTCGATGACGTCCAGCGCGCCGAAGAGATCCCGGCGCACACTGGCCACGTGAGGCTCACGAGGCATCCACTGGATGAAAAAAGTCAGGGTGAGCAGGAGGGCGGCGGGAAGAAACACGCGCAGCGTATCCCAGAGTACCCCCGTCCATCCGATACTCAGACCGAGGCTCGCGCGTAGCCAGGAAAGCAAGAACAGAATGATCAGCGAGACGATCAGTAGCGAGCGGCGGAGTGGGCTCATGCGGAATGCTCCTGGAACGAGTGTGCGTGTTGCGGAAAGCGCCCGTTTCGCTCACATGAACATAAGCCTTCGGAGAGGGGGTGTGGGGAAACCTGGTTTCCCCACACCCCTGCGTGAGGGCGAGGCCCTCCCGCGGGCGGGGGCGTGGGGGAACCAGGTTCCCCCATGGTCACGTGAGACGGTCATGCGCATGGCGCCCAACGCCGCGATGACCAGACCTGGGAGCGCGGGCGTCCCGCCCGCATCGCGGCTCCGCGGGCACGGTGACCGCCCCTGCCCTGACCCGCCCCCGCCGGGGGCGGGAACCCGGCGCCTCCCCCCAGCGGGGGGAGGCTGGGAGGGGGGCTGAACCTTGCGAACGATGGTCACCTCAGCCCCACGGCACGAGGCTCACAAGAGGCTGGGAAAACCGGGTTTCCCCACACCCTCGCCCGGTAGAAGGGTTTGGGAGAGCGCGGCCCTCACAAGAACAACCTTTTTCATCGCGGCGTTGTGTGCCATGTGCCTGACCATCTACCGGGAAGATTCATATGCTGATTACGCTGTATTATACGCTGAAGATCGTGTATGTCTACAGGCAGCATGATGGAAGGTATGGCACTGATCTCCGTTCCCGGTGGCGGGGCGGCCTCGCCGCCCCGCGTCCCCCGTTTGGTCCACGCCGGGGCGCGCCCCACCGTTCGCCGCGTCTGCGCGCGCCCGGCAACGGACGCCGGGAAATGTGGCATAATTACAGCCAGGTCTCACACCTTTTGCTCACCTTGCTCCGGGTGTGACGACAAAATGTTTTGCACGCTTCTCCCACGCCCGGCGGCTGATGGTCTTTGAAAAAATAATCCGGTCTAGCCCGCGCAGGCGGGCTTCGCATCCCGTAGCCGAGGGCTTTAGCCCGACGGCTAGACTGGCATAGCGGATGAATTGCTCAAAGACCATCAGCCCCACGGCCAGCCCGGTATACTGGAAGCATTTCTCAAAGACCATAAAGCGGCGCGTCCCGGCCCGCCCCCTTCCTGACCCTCCCCCGCCGGGGGAAGAAACCGTCAACCTCCCCCCGGTGGGGGGAGGTTGCGAGGGGGGAGTGCCACCGTTGCCGGATCTCGTTGGTCGGGTCTCCTGCCGCCGATGGTGCAGAATGTTGATACCGCACCCTCCCGCGGGCGGGGGTGTGGGGAAATCTGGTTTCCCCACACCCCGCTCCAAAGGACATATGGTGAGCGGATGCATTTCTCAAAGACCATCAGCCGCAAGCTACTGGATGCCAGGCCCGCTGGCGCGGTGGACAGGCTCTAACTCAACCGGCGCGTCTCGGGGTCATAACGCCCCTCCAGATCGTTCGGGTGCGTGCCTTCCATCGGCTTGACCCCGCTCAGCAGGGCCGCCCGGTCGAGCATGTGCGCCGCCACAGGGCCGGTGATGAAGAAGAAGGCGATCAGGATCAGCATCTTGGTGACGATCCGCAGGTCGGTGATGAAGAAGACCCCCCCGCCCAGCAGCACCCCGATGATGCCCAGCGTGCCCGATTTACCCCCCGCGTGGACGCGCGTGTACAGGTCCGGCAGCCGTACCAGCCCGACCGACGAAACTACCACGAAGAAGACCCCGATCAGGGTGATCGCCAGGGTCACGATTTCCAGCGGCGTCATCAGTTCCTCCCCACTTCAATCAGGCGGGCGATGGCCACCGTGCCCAG
>DAOTYR010000355.1:0-1607 GCA_034434655.1 Chloroflexaceae bacterium | reverse complement strand
CGGCATACCGGATGAATTTTTCAAAGACCATGACGCCCACGGCGCGGACGATCAACCGGACGTTGACGTAGCCCTGGCGCGCGAGACGCTACGTCACCCCCCGGTTGCGCTCGTGCTATAATGCGGTTGGTATGTCGGGCCGAAGCAGCGGAGCGCCGCCGGAGAAGTTCTGTGGGTTTCAATCCGATCAATTCGCTGTTTGGAGCGTTCAGCCGCGACCTGGGGATCGACCTGGGCACGGCGAATACGCTTGTCCACGTCCGCGGTAAGGGGATCGTCATCAGTGAACCTTCGGTCGTGGCGATTGACGCCAAGACCAAGCAGGTTCATGCGGTGGGCGCCGAGGCCAAGGCTATGGTGGGCAAGACGCCCGCCAATATCATTGCCGTGCGCCCGCTGAAAGATGGCGTCATCGCCGACTTCGACGTGGTCGAGAAGATGCTGGCCTACTTCATCAAGAAGGCCCACGCCTACTCGGCGGTCCGTTTGATGGACCCGCGCCCGCGCGTGGTGGTGGGCGTGCCCTCAGGCGTCACCGAGGTCGAGAAACGGGCCGCCCGCGATGCGACGCTCAACGCGAAGGCCCGCGAGGCCTATGTGGTCGAGGAGCCGATGGCGGCGGCGATTGGCGCCGGGTTGCCGGTGGATGAGCCGATTGGCAGCATGATCGTTGATATCGGCGGCGGCACCACCGAGGTGGCGGTGATCTCTCTGGGTGGGATCGTGATCAACCACTCGATTCGCACCGCCGGCGATGAGATTGACGAGGCGATCATCCAGTTTGCCCGCCGGGAGTATAACCTGCTGATCGGCGAGCGCATGGCCGAACGAGCCAAAATTGCCGCCGGCTCGGCCTATCCGCTCGAGGAAGAAATCAAGGTTGTGCTGCGCGGACGCGACCTGCTTACCGGCTTGCCCAAGGCCGTCGAGGTCAGTTCGGTGGAGATCCGCGAGGGCATTGCCGGGCCGGTGAACGCAATTGTCCAGGAGGTGCGTCTGGCGCTGGAGGAGACCCCTCCCGAACTGGTCGCCGATGTGATGGAGCACGGTATTACCCTGGCCGGGGGCGGCTCGCTGTTGCACGGCCTCGATAAGCGCATCGCCGCCGAAACGAAGATGCCGGTGCATATCGCCGAAGATCCCCTGTCGTGCGTCGCCCGCGGCGCCGGGAAAATGGTGGAGAACTTCGGCCAGAATAAGGTGTACCAGGATATCCTGACCCGCAGCCAGAACACGCGCCGGCCCAGGTTGTAAGATTTTGGTTCAAACTAACGTGAACATAGGCTGCTGGAGCAGGGGGATGGGGAAACCGGGTTTCCCCACGCCCCCGCCCGCGGGAGGGTTTGGCCCTCACGCAGGGGGATGGGGAAACCGGGTTTCCCCATCCCCCCGCCCGCGGGAGGGTTTGGGAGGGCACAGCCCGTGCGCAGGGGTGTGGGGAAACCCGGTTTCCCCACACCCCCACCCGGTGGGAGGGTTTGGGAGGGCGCAGCCCTCCCAGGAAGGATGGTCATCCCGTCGGGGTGCGGCGCGAGCCGCATGGACGGCTGAGGCGAACACCGTTCGCCGCGTTCAGCATAGCCCTGCTGAAACCATGCCCGGGGTAA
>DAOTYR010000354.1:0-5165 GCA_034434655.1 Chloroflexaceae bacterium | reverse complement strand
CAATGTGCAGCACATTTTCGTGGGCTTCGTTGTCTCCTTCTGGTACCCCCTGGCCCGGCGTCCCGCGCCGGCAACCGACCCCGCGCGCGATGGCAGCGCCGCGGCGGGATCGCGTGAACCGTAACAACCGGCAGGAGAGGACATGCTACAATATACTGAGGAAAGCGTGACAGAGCGCTCCCTAACGTGAAAATAGCCCCTCGGAGGAGGGGGATGGGGAAACCGGGTTTCCCCATCCCTCAGCGGATGCGGGCTGGAGGCCCGCGCACCCAGGCCCCGGCCCCTGGGAGGGTTTGGGAGGGCGCAGCCCTCCCAAGAACAACCGTATGTTCATCGCGGCGTTGTGCGGCGCAGCCGCTGGGATGAAAAAGCCCGGGAAGGCCCGTGTCCACCCCGGATTATGGTAGAGTGTCCATAGGAAAGCGATCATCCATGGACACATCATGCTTGTCTCCTTCGTCCATCCCGCTGCCCTGTGGCTCCTGGCGCTCCTGCCGCTCCTGTGGCTCTTCGCCTGGGCCACGCGCCGTCCCAATCGGGCGCGCCTGAGTCGCTGGCGCTACCTGGCGCTGCTCGGCGCGCGCAGCGCCATCCTGGCCGCGCTGGTGCTGGCGCTGGCCGGCGCCCAGGTGGTGCAGCCGGTGGACGATACGGCGGTCGTCTTTTTGATCGACGCAAGCGACTCGGTGGCCCCCGCGCAGCGCGAGCGCGCCCTGGCGTATGTCAATGAAGCGCTCCGGGCCGGGCAACCCGCCGACCGGGCGGCGGTGGTCGTGTTTGGGGCCAATGCCGCCGTGGAACGGGCGCCGCAGCCGCCCGCTCCGCTCTCGCGCCTGACCTCGGTGGTGGCGGGCAATCGCACCGACATCGCCGAAGCGGTATTGCTGGGCCTGGCGCTTCTGCCCGCCGATGCCCAGAAGCGGCTCGTGCTGCTCTCCGATGGGGCGCAGAACCTGGGCGACGCGGTGGAAGCCGCGCGCCTGGCCGCGCTGCGCGGCGTGCCCATCGAGGTGATCCCGCTTGCGGCCGAGACCGGGGCCGATGTGCGCCTGGTCGGGCTTGACGCCCCGGCCACGGCCCGTGAGGGCCAGGACGTGCCGCTGACCCTGCGCATCGAGAGCGATCTGCGCGGGCCTGCCCGGGTGGAAGTGCTCGCCGATGGGCAACTGGTGGCCGCCGAGGAGGTGACCCTTGCCGGGGGCGCGCAGTCGCTTGTGGCGCGGGCGCCTGCCGGGGAGGCCGGCTTCCGCCGCTTCGAGGCGCGCATCAGCGCCCCCGGGGACACGCAGGCGCTCAACAATACCGCCGGCGCCTTCACCGAGGTCGAAGGGCCGCCGCGGGTGCTGCTGGTCGCCGAAGCCGACGATCGCGCCGCGCCCCTGCGCGCCGCTCTGACAGCCGCCGGGCTGCGCCCGACCCTCGCCGGCCCCGCCCAGGTCGCCGCCGACCCCGCCGCGCTGCGCCAGTTCGCCGCCGTTATGCTGGTTGACGTCGCCGCCAGCGCCGTTCCCCCGGCCCTCCAGCGGGCGCTGGTCACGTATGTGCGCGAGCAGGGGGGCGGGCTGGCCATGATCGGCGGCGCGCATGCGTTTGGCGCCGGAGGCTGGCGACGCACTCCCATCGCCGAGATCCTCCCCGTGGACCTGGACCCGCCCGCCCGCGAGCGGCGCCCCGATCTGGCCCTGGCCCTGGTGATCGACCGCAGCGGCAGCATGGCCGACACGGCCGGCAGCGGGCGCAACCGGCTCGACCTGGCCAAAGACGCCGTCTTTCTGGCTACCCAGGGTCTGGCCGCCAGGGATCAACTCGGCATCTACGTGTTCGACGACCGGGCGAACACCGTGCTGCCCCTCCAACCCTTGCCGCCTCTGGCCGCCATCGAGGACGCCCTGAGCCTGGTGAGCCTCGGCGGGGGCACCAATATCCGCGCCGGCATTGAACTCGCCGCCCCGGCGCTGATCGCCGCCGACGCCCGCGTCAAGCACATGATCCTGCTGACCGACGGCCTGGACAACAGCAACTACGCCGACCTGGTGGAGCAGATGCGCCAACGCGACGTGACGATCACCGTCGTCTCCATCGGCGGCGCGGCGAACCCGCGCCTCGAACGCGCCGCCCGCGAAGGTGGTGGCGCCTTTTACCGCGTCACCCGCGCCGACCAGGTTCCGGCGCTTTTCCTCAGCGAGACCGTGCGCGCCGCCGAGCGCGACCTGGTGGAGGAGGTCGTGACGCCGGTGGTGGCTCTGCCTGCTCCTCCGGTGCGCGATCTGGAGGGGATGCCGCCCCTCTACGGCTACAACAACACCGGTCGTCGCGCAACCGCCCGCACCTTGCTGGTCACGCCCGACGGCGCGCCGCTCCTGGCCGTCTGGCAGGTGGGCCTGGGGCGTACCCTGGCCTGGACCAGCGACCTCAAGGGCCAGTGGGCCGCCGAGTGGATCGGCTGGGAGCAATTGCCGCGCTTCACCGCCGGCCTGGTTGATGCCGTGCTGCCCCCGGTGAGCGACGGGCGCCTCACGCTGGAGCTGCGCGCCGATGGTGGGGAGGCGTCGCTCAACCTGGCGGTGAACGACGCGGAGGGCCTGCCCGCCCAGGTGAGCGCCATCCAGGGACGGCTCCTCGACCCGGCGGGCGGCAGTGTCGCCCTGAACTTCACCCAGGTAGCTCCGGGCCGCTACCGCGCCATCGCTCCGGCTGACCAGCCCGGGGTCTACCTGGCCCAGGTCACGGCCCTGGACGCCGCGGGACAGCCCCTCGGGGCGACCAGCGGCGGCCTGGTGGTGAGCTATTCGCCCGAATACCGCCCGGACGCGGCGGGGGCGGCCCTGCTGGAGTCGCTGGCGGCGATCAGTGGCGGGCGGGTCGCCCCGCCGCCGCAGAGCCTGTTTGCGGCCCCGGGGCAACCGGTCGGACGCGTGACGGGGATCAGCCAGCCGCTCCTCTGGCTGGCCCTCGCGCTCCTCCCGCTGGACATCGCCTTGCGCCGGCTGTTCCTGCGACCCGCCGGCCCGCTGCGTTTCCCGGCGCCGCGCGCCCGTCCCGCCCCCGCGCCAGAGGGCGCCGACGCGCTCCTGGCCCGCCTCCGGGATGCCCGCGAGCGCGCCCGGCGCCCCGCGCCACCCCCGGCGGCGCATCCGCCCCGGCCCCCCACGGCAGAGACGCCGGCCGCGCCGCCGGCCTCGGCCCCCGCGCCCGCCGACGACCGCCTGGCGGCCCTCCTGGCCGCCAAACAGCGCCGCAAGCGGTTGAAGTAGCCGTTGTGGTTCGCCGGTAGGCGTGGTAGAATAGTCGCGTTCCCTTGCTCCCCTCGCCACAAGGAGGCCCCTATTGTCAGATCAGCCGACGGCGTCGGATTGCGCCACACCGTGGACGACCTGGGTGCGTAGCATTGTCAATGGCGCCGTGGGCGACTATCTCCAGGCCCAGCAGAACGGCCTCGAGATCGACATGGCGCTGTACGTCAGGAACCGGCCCCTCCCCCTGACCCGCGCTGCGCTCCTCGCGGCGCACCCCCATCCCACTTCCAGGCTGTGCGTGTTCCTCCACGGCCTGGGCTGCAACGAGGGCAGTTGGGCCTACCGCGACCCGTCCAACCCCGGGCGCTTGACGTCCTACGGCGCGGAACTGGCGTCCGATCTGGGGTTCACCCCGTTCTTCGCGCGCTACAATACGGGTCTGGCCCTCGCCCGTAATGGGCAGAGCCTGGCCGACGTGCTGAACGCCCTGCTGGCGGCCTATCCCCTCCCGGTGCGCGATCTGATCCTCATTGGCCATAGCATGGGCGGGCTGGTGATCAGGCATGCCTGCCACATTGGCGCCCAACGTCACGACCCCTGGGTGGGATTGGTGCGGCAGGCGTTCTACCTGGGTAGCCCCCACAACGGCGCGCCCCTGGCGCTGCTGAGCGACGTCGCCACGCGCGTGCTCCATACGGTGCCCAATCCGATTACCCGACTCATCGGCGACATCTTCGACCTGCGCAGTCAGGGCATCAAGGATCTGCGCTCACCGCCGTTCATCGAGGACCCTGGCCACCACGCCGCCCCGCGCCAGACGGTGCCCTGGCTGACCAGTGCGCAACACTACCTGGTCGTCGCCACGCTGACCGAGGATCCGAAGCACCTCGTCGCCATCCTGCTCGGTGATGGGCTGGTCCTCGTGCCATCCATCCCTGAGACACCCCCCGACGGCACGGCGCCCTATCCGATGACCCGTGACCACATCGCCTGCTTTTCGCGGATGGATCATTTGCAACTGACCCGCGATCCGGCAGTGTACGCGCAGATCCGCGCCTGGTGCGCGGGGTATGAAAGGAAGGTCTGATGGAGGCGGATACGCTGCGGCAACTCCGTGGCGGGGTGGAACTTGCCGCCACCGCGGTGGAGGCCGCGACGGGCGCGATCGCCGAGGTGCACCAGGCGATCGCGCGCCAGGTGTACGCCACCTTTGACTACCTCGGCCCGCTGGCGGCGCCGGCCCGGATGGTCGAGCAGATCCAGATGACCATCACCATCCAGGTCTACCGCTCGATCCAGGTCACCAGCCGCCTCGTGGCCCGTGGTGCCGTAGCGCTGCTGCAATCCCGGGAAAGGGTGGATTCGTAGCGTTCTGCCCCCCTCCCAACCTCCCCCCGCTGGGGGGAGGAGCCGGACTCCCTCCCCCAGCGGGCGAGGGCTGGGGAGGGGGCAGGCACCTTCGTATTGCCGCTAGAGCAGGGGTCTGGGGAAACCGGGTTTCCCCAGAGCCCCACCCGCGGGAAGGTGAGGACGCAGCCCGTGCGCAGGGGTCTGGGGAAACCGGGTTTCCCCAGAGCCCCACCCGCGGGAAGGTGAGGGCGCAGCCCGTGCGCAGGGGTCTGGGGAAACCGGGTGTTTCCCCAGAGCCCCACCCGCGGGAAGGAGAGGGCGCAGCCCGTGCGCAGGGGTCTGGGGAAACCGGGTTTCCCCAGAGCCCCACCCGCGGGAAGGTGAGGGCGCAGCCCTCCCAAGACGGCTAAAACGAAGAAGCGGGTGAGGGAGGACATTGTCCTCCCTCACCCGCTTCACACGGTGGATCAGTAGCGGTCGCGCCGCCCGCCGAACCCGCCGCGGTCACTGCCGCGCCGGGGCGCGGGCTTGTCCTCGGCCAGATTGACCCGCAGATTGCGGCCCTCAATCGCGTAGCCG
>DAOTYR010000353.1:0-17060 GCA_034434655.1 Chloroflexaceae bacterium | reverse complement strand
GTGGCCGGGCTGCTGGCGGAATTGCACGCTACGCGGGTGACGATGGCGGCGACCGAGCGGAGCGAGCGCGCCCGGACGCTGGCCGAGCGCCAGGCCCAGGTCGCCGCCCTGCTGGCCGACCTCCGCGCGACCCGCGTGGCGGCGGCGGCAGTGGAGCGGGGGCGCCGCCAGGTCGAGGTTGCATTGCGGCGCGAACTGGTGGCGGGCCGGACAGCAATCCGTGAAGGTGACGATCAGCCGAAGCCCCACGCACCGGCAACGCCAGCGCCTCCCGCCTCGCCACCCGGGGCCGCCAGGGTTGCCACCGTTGCGAAACCGCGAAATGGGAACGGAGGAGCGCCTGCTGTCAGAACCGGCGCTGCCCCGCTCCCGCATCTCGGCTATGCTGGCCTCGTGGCCTATGCGCAGATGACCCGCGTGGCAATCCTGCGCGAACTGGAACGCGGCGAGTTCGGCAGCGAGGCGCTGCAGCGCCATCTCGAGGCGCACCTCGAAAGCCTGCAGAACCATCTGCAACCCCTGCTCGACGAAGTCGCCGCCCTGCCCCCGGGGGACGCGCCTCGGAAAACGCAACTCCTCGAAGCGGTCGAAGGCGCGCGCCGCAGCGTCGAGACCCTCAGCGGCGATCTGGGAGCCTTGCCCTGGCCCACCGCCCCCGAACAGCAATCGGCCTTCGCGGCGACGATAGCCCGGCTGTACGACCGGCTCAAACCATTGCAGGAGCGCCTGGAGAGCGCCACGGCGCGCCTGGGTCCCGCCCCGGCGCGCGCGCGCGCCAATCAGCGCGGACGCGCGCCGGGCAAAGCGCGCCCCGCATCGTGAACCGGGGCCTGACGTGAACATAGGCCGCTAGAGCAGGGGTCTGGGGAAACCCGGCTTCCCCCAGACCCTCGCCCCGTGGGAGGGTCTGGGAGGGCGTAGCCCTCCCAAACATACGCCCTCGGCGAGGGGGGTGGGGAAACCGGGTTTCCCTGTCCCCCCACCCGGTAGGAGGGTCTGGGAGGGCGTAGCCCTCCCAGGAACAACCTTATTTTCATTGCGGCGTTGCGCGGCGCAGCCGCATGGACAACCGAGGAGAAAACGCATGACCCTGGCAGCACGCACCATGGTAGAACCAGGCCGCGCCACCCTGGCCCTGCGCCCCGGCGCCTCCTTCATCGCGACCGGGGCGCTCCAGGAGGTGGCCGCGCGCGCGCTGAGCTACCTGCAGGCCGGGTTTCCCGTCCATTTTCGTGGCCCTGCCGGAACCGGCAAAACGACCCTGGCGATGCACGTCGCCTCGCAGCTTGGCCGGCCGGTCATGCTGCTCGTCGGCGATGAGGAGTTCTCCGCCTCCGATCTGGTTGGCGGGCGGCATGGCTATCGCTACCGCCGCGTGGTTGATCGCTTCATCCACTCCGTCGTCAAGTACGAAGAAGACGCCGTTCAACGCTGGGTGGACAGCCGCCTCACCACCGCCTGCCGCGAAGGGTTTACCCTGATTTACGACGAGTTCACCCGTTCGCGCCCGGAGGCCAACAATGTGCTGCTGACGGTGCTGGAGGAGCGCATGCTCGTGCTGCCCACCAGCGGCAGTAGCGAGGTCTATATCAAGGTTCACCCTGAGTTCCGGGCGATTTTCACCAGCAATCCGCAAGAGTATGCCGGCGTGCACGCCACTCAGGACGCTCTGGCCGACCGGCTGATTACCATTGATCTGGACTTTTACGACCCGCGCACCGAGGCGGACATCATCACCGCTTCCACCGGGATTGATCCCGAAGACGCGGAGCGGATTGTCGCCCTGGTGCATGCCTATCGCGCCAGTGGCGCCTATGCCCAGACGCCGACGATGCGCGCGGCGATCATGATCGCCCGCATCAGCGCCATGCAAGGACTCAGCGCCAGCGCCGACGATCCGCGCTTTATCGCCCTGTGCCTCGATGTGCTGGAGTCCAAGCGCGCCTTCAATGCCCGTGAACAGGAGCAGCGCCGCCGGCATCGTGAACTGCTGCTCGAGCTGATCTATGCGCATTGTCCGGGGAGGGGTTGATGGAACGCCCTCGTTTTCGTCCCGGGATACCGTCCGGCACGCTCATCCGCGGGCGACCGGCGAACAAAACCGCCGCGGCACTTGCCGCCGAGCGCCTGGCGCTCGAACGCGAGCGGGCACGTCTGGAACGCGAACTGATCGTATGGCGGCGCAACCAGGCCCGCGCCGAGGCGCGGCTGCAGCATGTAACGCAGCGTCTGGCCGCGTTGCAGGCCCCGCCTGATGCCGCCGCGCCCGCGGCCTCCCCCGTCGCCCGCGCGCGGGCCGACGCCCCCTCCGGGCCCTGGAACAGCATCGTGGTGGAGTACTGAGCCATGCGTGACGATCAACGCCGGCGCCGATCTGAAGGCGCCTTTACGGTCGGGCTGGGCGGCATTTTCAAGAACCTGGGCGATATGATCAGTCTGCTCGCCGAAATCGCCGAACGCGAAGACGTGGTCTTCGAGCGCAGCGGCGAGGTCCGCGGCGAGCGTCTGCGCGCTGTCTACGGCTTCAACATCCGCACCGGACTCAACGGCGATCTGCGCGTGGAGCGTTTCGGCAACCTGCGCTCCACCGCGGCCGGGCCAGCCGTCACGCCGGTGCGCGAGCCGCTGGTGGACGTCTTCGATGAGGGCGAGACAATGATCGTCATCGCCGAGTTGCCGGGCGTGGAGGAGTCGGAGGTGCGGGTCGAGGTGCACGGCGACGTGCTCAGCCTGGAAACAACCGGCGAGCGCCGCTATGCCCGCGAAGTCCTGCTGCCCGCCCCGGCGCTCCCGGATTCCCTGCGGCAGACCTATCGCAACGGGATTCTTGAACTGCGGCTGACCAGGCAACCCTGAGGACCGCACAGATAGCGGACGCAATCGGCGTGCTTCGGACCACCCCGACACGGAGCTAGCTATGACTGTGACCAGAGCCGTGACCGGTCGTTACCTGTATGGCATCATCCCCTGCGGCGAGGCGCGCAGCTTTGAGGTGCAAGGCATCCACGAACAGGGGCGCGAGGTGTATACCATCCCCTATCAGGACCTGGCCGTGGTAGTGAGCGACTCGCCCTACGAACCCTACGAGAGCACCCGCCGCCATATGCTGGCCCATACCCGCGTGCTCGAAGCCCTGATGCGCGAGTACAGCGTGCTGCCCATTCGCTTCGGCATCGTTGCGCCGGATGCCGATACCGTCCGCGAACAACTGCTGGCGCGCCATTACATCCACCTGCGCGCCCAGTTCGAGGAGCTGCGCAACCGCATCGAACTGGGCCTGAAAGCCTTCTGGACCGCCGAAGATATGTTGCGGCGCATCGCCGACGAGACTCCGGCGATCAGGGCCTTGCGCGACTCGCTCAGCGGGCGTTCGCTCGAAAGTACCTACTACGAGCGCATACGTCTCGGTGAGATGGTCGAGCAAGCCCTCACCGCCCGCCGCGACCAGGACGCGGAGATGTTCCTCGCCGCGCTGCGGCCGCTGGCCGTCGAAACCGTGACGCTCCCCGTGCGCGCCGATCGCATGGTGCTCAACGCCGCCTTCCTGGTCGAGCGCGAGCGCGAGGCCGAGTTTGACGATGCCGTGCGGCGCCTGGGCGAGCGCTTCGAGGACCAGTTTCTGTTCAAGTACGTCGGTCCGGTGCCGCCGTACAACTTCGTTTCGATCACCATCCAGTGGCAGTAGCGTCTGGAGCAGCGTATGGGTCCGCTTGGTTCCCTGCTTACCGTTCCCGTCACCGGGCCGCTGCGCGGCCTCCTCTGGCTGGCCGAGCAACTGCGCGACCAGGCTGAACGCGAATTGTTCGATCCTGATCGGATTCGCCAGCAACTCACCGAGCTGGAGCTGCAACTCGACCTGGGCCGGATCAGCGAGGAGGAGTACGAGGCCGCCGAGGCCGCCCTGCTCGAGCAGTTGCGCCATCTGCGCGAGCGGGGATACTAGCGACTGGAGCCTTCCATGCCTGGAAATCTGAATGCCGCCACCATTGTGAATGTTGCTCGTGAGCAGATCACCGCGCTCACCGGCATGCCGGTTGACACCGTCTCGCGCGTCTTGCGCGACACGAGCGGCTGGATGCTCGATCTGGAACTTCTGGAAATGAAACGCATCCCCGATAGCAACGATGTCCTGGCGACCTACCAGGTGCATCTGGACGCCGACGGAAATCTGATGAGCTTTCTGCGGACCAACCGCTACTATCGCGGGCAGGTCAAGCAGTAAAGGATGCTCCCATGGCCAATTACACCCTCCAGCACGCCACCCAGTCCACCAATCTGGCCGATATTCTCGAACGGGTGCTTGACAAAGGCGTCGTCGTCGCCGGCGACATTTCGATCTCGCTGGTCGGCGTCGAGTTGCTCAGCATCAAGGTTCGCTTGCTGATCGCCTCGGTGGACAAGGCTGCCGAGATGGGGATCAACTGGTGGGAGAGCGACCCCTTGCTCTCCACCCGCGCCCGTGAACTGGAGGCCGAGAACCGGCTGCTGCACGAACGCCTGGAACGCCTTGAAGAACGCCTGGCGGCAAGGGCCTAGCGCCAATTAATGTGGTCTTTGAAGAAATACTCGGGTATAGCCCGCGCAGGCGGGCTTCGCATCCCGTAGCCGAGGGCTTCAGACCCACGGCCAACTCGGCATAGCGGATGAATTTCTCAATACCCATATAAGCGCATACGGCGCCGCAGCCCCCCTCCCAGCCTCCCCCCGCTGGGGGGAGGAGCCGGACTCCCTCCCCCGGCGGGGGAGGGCTGGGGCGGGGGCAGTCACCTTAACCTATCGAGCCTGGCACCGGGAGGCTTGCGATCCCTAGACGTGAACATAGGCTCTCGAAGAGGGGCGTGGGGAAACCGGGTTTCCCCACGCCCCCACCCGCGGGAGGGTCTGGGAGGGCTGCGCCCTCCCAGGAACAACCTTATGTTCGTTGCGGCGTTATGCGGCAGAGCCGCATGGACGGCTGCGGTGAACATAGGCTGGGAGCGCGGGCATCTTGCCCACGGAGACGCGATGCGGGCGGGCCGCCCGCGCTCCCGGTCTGTTGTCATCGCGGCGGTGTGCGCCATGCGCATGACCGTCTCACGTGAACATAGACTGCTGGAGCAGGGGTTGGGGAAACCAGGTTTCCCCACGCACCTGCCCGCGGGAGGGCCTGGCCCTCACGCAGGGTATGGGGAAATCGGGTTTTCCCATTTCGCCACCACCCCTTCCCAGCGGGAGCGCGAAGCGCTCCTTTACAAGGTTTTGGAGATAGTCGCCTAGAAAGGCATTCACACCCGTGTCCACCCAGGAGTTTTTTGACCGTGTGGGCCTGCGCGGGGAACCGCTCGCCGATCCGCAAGCCACTGTTACTTATGGCGAGACGCGCTTCACCATCCTCACTCCGCGCCTGATCCGTATCGAGTGGGCGCCCGACGGCGCCTTCGATGACCGCGCCACCTATGCCTTTCCCACCCGCCGCGCCCCGGCGCCCCCGTTCCGCCGCGTGCTGTCCGGTGAAACCCTGACCCTCGACACCGGGGCCCTTCGCCTCCGGCGGGTCGGGCTGCGCGGGCCGCATAGCGCCGCCAACCTCAGCCTGGAAGTGCCGGTCGCCAGCAGCCTTGCCCGCTGGACCCCCGGCACACCCGATCCGTTCAACCTCCGCGGGGCCCGCCGCACCCTCGATGGCTGTCACGGGCAGGCGGCCATCGAGCCGGGGTTGCTCTCCCGCTCTGGCTGGGCGCTGCACGATGACAGCGCCGCCGTGCGTTTCGATCCCCGGACCGGCTGGGTGCAACCCCGCCCCGATCCGCCCCGCCAGGACTGGTACTTCTTTGGCTACGGCCACGACTTTCGGGGCGCGCTGGCCGAGTACGCTCGCTTCGGCGGTTGCGTGCCGCTCGTTCCCCGCTGGGCGCTGGGGGCCTGGTGGTCACGCTACTATGCCTACAGTGACCGCGAGTTGCGCGATCTGGTGGCCGCCTTTGCCGCCCACGACTTCCCCCTCGACGTGCTGGTCATTGATATGGATTGGCACACTCCGCGCGGCTGGACGGGCTATACCTGGAACACCGACCTGTTTCCCGACCCGCCGGCCTTTCTCGCCTGGCTCCATGATCAGGGGCTGCGCGTGACCCTCAATCTGCATCCCGCCGATGGAGTGCGGCCCCACGAAGCCGCTTATCCCGCCTTCGCCGCGGCGCTGGAGCTCGATCCCGGCCAGGGCGCGCCCTTTCGCATCGGCGATGCGCGCTTCGCCCGCGCCTACTTCCAACTCCTGCACCATCCCCTTGAAGATCAGGGCGTGGATTTCTGGTGGATGGATTGGCAGCAGGGACACGCATGCGAGGTTCCGGGACTCGATCCCTTGCCCTGGCTCAATCATCTCCATTTCAGCGACATGCGGCGCCGCGCCGACCGGCGGCCCATCCTCCTGTCACGCTGGGGCGGCCTGGGCAACCATCGCTACCCGGTCGGCTTTTCCGGCGACACCTATGCGACGTGGGAGGCCCTGCGCTTCCAGCCCTACTTTACCGCTAGCGCCGCCAATGTGCTCTATGGCTGGTGGAGCCACGATATCGGCGGTCACTTCGACGCCACTGAGCCGGAACTCTACACCCGCTGGGTCCAGTTCGGGGCCTTCAGCCCGATCCTGCGTCTCCACTCCACCAATGACCCCGCCGCCGAACGCCGCCCCTGGGCCTTTCCGCCCGCCGTGCGCGACGCCGCCCGCGCGGCCTTCCAGGCGCGCTACGCCCTGTTACCCTACCTCTACACCCTGGCGCGGATCCACACCGACACCGGTCTGGCCCCCTGCCGACCGCTCTACTACGAATGGCCCGAAGCTGAGGCCGCCTATGTCGCCCGCGAGCAGTTCGCCCTCGGCGACCACCTGATCGTCGCCCCGATTGTGCATCCCTCCGACCCTTCAACCGGCCTGGCCCACGCAGATGTCTGGGTGCCGCCGGGCGAATGGATTGAACGCGCCTCCGGCGAACTGCTCCGCGGCCCCGCCTGGGTGCGTCTGCCAGGTGACCTTGCCACGACCCCCCAACTCGTTCGCGCCGGCGCCGTTCTGCCCCTCGCCCCCGTGCGCGCCCGCAGCCACCAGCAGCCGCGCGATCACTTGATCCTGTCGATCTTCCCCGGTGAACAGGGCGCGCTGCGCCTCTACGAAGATGCCGGTGAGGGCGAAGCCTATCGCCGCGGCGAGTATGAGTGGACGCCGATTGAGACTCGTTCCACCGATGGGGGCCGAACCGTCGCGGTTTCGATTGGCCCGGTCGAGGGCCGTTGCCCGGCGCTGCCGTCCGAGCGGTCCATCACGGTGCGTTTCGAGTATAGCCGCCCGCCAATCCGGGTAGCGCTCGATGGAGCAGAGCACCCTGGCTGGCGCTACGATGAAGCGACGCAGACGATCAGCGTTGAGATCCCCAACCGCCCCAAAACCGTCCCGGTCTCGCTGGTTGTTCAGAGTGAGACGCCGCTCACCTGCGCCGGCGACGAGCGCAACGCCGCCCTGCGCCTGGCCGACGCCCGGCGGCTGCTCCAGCTTCCCGGCGCCGACGAGGGAACCCTGCTCGCCGCAGCCCTCGCCGGCGACACGACCGCGCAGCGCCACGCCCTCGCGCGCCTTGGCGGGCCGTTCGTCCGCGTCTTTGAATACACCACCCCCGAAGACGCCTCCCGAACCCTTGGCGCTCTGCTCGTTGCCGCGCCCCGCGACGGCGCCCCCGTGCGCGTTGCCGGCCACTGGCGCTTCCACGGCCCCACGGGCATCACCGCCATCCCCTGTGATCTCGGCGACCTCTCCGCCGATACTATTGTGGAGGCCCCCTTCGCCTGGGACGGCTCATCGGCTACCTGCCGCTGGTCGCTGGATCTGCGCCTCCACTGGCGTGGCCACGACATCGCGCAGCGTTTTGCTTCGGCCACCCTCTTTCCCTGCGTCAGCGCCTGGCGCACCCTCGCCGCACTGGCGCATGCGCCCCTGGGCCTCGATGAGTTGCTCGACCCTTCCGGTGCGCCTCGACGGGAATTGCCCTGGGATCACCACATGCCCCCCTCGGCCCACCACGAGCTTCGGAGTCTCACCGAGCCTTTCTCCGTACCGCTCAGCCAGTACGCCCGCCCCAACCGCGATGCCGCTCAGATCGGCTATGCCGTGGCCGAGCTCGATGTTCAGGATTCCTTTGAGGCGCGCGTCGCCTACCAGTCGCCCCGGCCCGTGCGCGTCTGGCTCAATGGCGTCGAACTGGCCACCGAGAGCTTCGTACCCTGTGCCATCAACAGGGTCAATCCCCACTGGTCACGCACCGTTTCCATCACGCTTCATCGGGGAATAAATGTGCTGCTTGTCGCCAGTGATCGCCCTGCCGGCGAAGATCCCTGGTTCTGGTTCCTGCGCGTCGCGATCCTCGGATCCGACGGCCTGCCCGCGCCAGAGGTGACGGTCATAACACCCGCCGTTCCGTAGGCATGGGTGGCGCAGCGCTGTCGGCTACGGCCGTAGCGCAGCCCGGAGGGTCGCGTGCCCGGGCAACCAGGTTGCTCCGCGCCCCCTGGAGGGCGCATTGCGCCAACTGCCACCCTCGCATATACTGCGAGGGCGCAGCCCGATCCAGGAAGATCCTTGCGTCCCTGACGGATGGGGCGAGTGTGGGAGGGCGTAGCCCCGCGCGGATGCGGGCCGGAGTCCCGCGCACCCGGTGCCCGCTCAAGAAGAACCTTTCTTCGAGCGGGGGCGAGGGGAAACCCGGTTTCCCCTCGCCCCCGCCCGCGGGAGGGTGAGGGCGCAGTCTTTGCGCAGGGGTCCGGGGAAACCAGGTTTCCCCAGCCCCTCGCCCCGTGGGATGTGGCAGGGCCACAACCTCCCGGGAACAACCTTGTGTTCATCCCGTTGGAGTGCGGCGTAGCCGCATAGACACCTGAGGTGAAGGAAAGACCACCAATGCCAAAGTCCAGGACCGCCAGGACGCCCAGGACAGGCGCCGAGCAGCAGCGGCTGCTCGAAGCGCGCGCGGGTACGCCATGGAAGCAATGGGGTCCCTACCTGAGCGAGCGCCAGTGGGGTACCGTTCGTGAAGACTACAGCGACGATGGTAATGCCTGGAGCTACTTCCCCCACGATCATGCCCGCTCACGGGCCTACAAATGGGGCGAGGACGGCCTCGCCGGGCTCTCCGACGATAAACAGCGCCTCTGCTGGGCCCTGGCCCTCTGGAACGGTCAGGATCCCATCCTCAAGGAACGGCTCTTCGGTCTCACCAATCCCGAGGGCAATCACGGGGAAGACGTCAAGGAGTACTACTTCTACCTTGACAGTACGCCGACCCACTCCTGGATGCGCTTTCTCTACAAGTACCCTCAGGCCGCTTACCCCTACGCCGATCTGGTTCGAACCAACGCTTCGCGTTCGTACAATGAGCAGGAGTACGAACTGATTGACACGGGCGTTTTCGATGACGACCGCTACTTCGATATCTTTGTCGAGTACGCCAAAGCCGCTCCTGACGACATTCTGATCCAGATCCAGGCCGTGAACCGCGGCTCCGACCCGGCCCCGCTGCACATCCTGCCACAGCTCTGGTTCCGCGATACCTGGTGGCTGGCGCCGGAGGCGCCCCGCCCGGCCCTGCGGGCGCTGGCCGGCCCTGCGGGTGCCGCCGTGATCGAAGCCATCCACCCGGAACTGGGCGCCTACTACCTCTACGCCGAAGGCGCGCCTGCGCTCCTCTTCACCGAGAACGAGACCAACCGCGAACAACTCTGGGGCCAACCCAACCCGCAACCCTACGTCAAAGACGCCTTCCACCGCTACATCATCTACGGGCGAAGCGAAGCGGTGAACCCCGGCCACACCGGCACCAAAAGTGCCGCCCACTACCTGCTCACGGTCGCTCCGGGCGCCACCGCAACCGTGCGCCTGCGACTCACCAGCGCCGCCCCGGCGAAGAACTTCCGGCCCTTCGGGCCGGATTACGCCCAGGTCTTCGCCGAGCGACAGGCCGAGGCCGACGCCTTCTACGCCTCCCTCACCCCGCCCGCGTTGAATGCCGACCAGGCCAGTGTCATGCGCCAGGCCCTGGCCGGCATGCTCTGGACCAAACAGTATTACTTCTTCGACCTGGACACCTGGCTGGACGAGCACAACGCCAACCCCCTCAGCGGCGGCACGCGCCCGGTACGCAACCGTGAGTGGGTGCATATGCTCAACGGGCAGATCATCTCCATGCCGGACAAATGGGAATACCCCTGGTACGCCGCCTGGGACCTCGCCTTTCACACCCTGGCCCTCTCGGTGGTGGACCCGGATTTCTCCGAGGAGCAACTTCGCCTGATGTTGCGCGACGAGTACCTCCACCCCAACGGACAGATCCCCGCCTACGAGTGGAACTTCGGCGATGTCAACCCGCCCGTCCACGCCTGGGCCACACTCTTCAATTACACCCTGGATAGGCTCAAGGGCGAAGAGGATCGCGCCTTTCTCAAGACCGCCTTTACCCGTCTGCTGCTCAACTTCAACTGGTGGGTCAATCGCAAGGATCCGCAGGGCCGCAACCTCTTCAGCGGCGGCTTCCTGGGCCTTGACAACATCGGCGTCTTTGATCGCAGCGCCCCCCTGCCCACCGGCGGCTATCTCGAACAGGCCGACGGCACGGCCTGGATGGCCTTCTACAGCCAGAATATGCTCGAACTGGCGATTGAACTGGCGCGCCAGGATCCAGCCTACGAGGATTTTATCCTCAAGTTTACCGGCCATTTCATGTTTATCGCCGGAGCCATGGACCGCGTAGGCATCCACGGCGATGAACTCTGGGATGAAGAGGATGGCTTCTTCTACGATGTGCTGGTCCTGCCTGACAGGCGCGCCGAACGCATCAAGGTGCTTTCGATGGTCGGGCTATTGCCACTGGCCGCCACGGCGGTCATTCCCGCAGAGGTCCTCGATCGCTTCCCCGTGGCGCTCCAGCGTGTCCAGGGCTTTATGGCCAGGCATCCCGAATTGCTGGCGAACATTCACCCCCCCGGCCAGCCCGGCGTCAGTGGACGCCGCTTGCTCGCCGTGGTCAATGAGCAGAAACTGCGACGCATCCTGGCTAAACTGTTCGACGAGAACCACTTCCTCAGCCCCTACGGCATCCGCTCGCTCTCGCGTTACCACCTCGAACACCCCTCTGTCGTCACGGTAGGCGGGCAGGAGTACCGGGTGCAGTATCTGCCAGCCGAGTCGGACAGCGGCTTGTTTGGCGGCAATTCCAACTGGCGCGGTCCGATCTGGTTTCCCGTCAATGCCTTGCTGATCCGTGCATTGATCCAGTTTTACGCCTATTATGGTGATGATTTCACCATCGAGTTCCCAACCGGATCGGGGAACCATGTCACCCTGTTCACTGCGGCCAGCGAGATCAGCGCGCGCCTGACACGCATCTTCCTGCGCGACGAAGAGGGACGACGTCCCGTATTCGGCGCCACCGAGAAGTTCCAGACCGATCCGCACTGGCGCGACCACATCCTGTTCTACGAGTATTTTCACGGCGACAACGGCGCCGGCATTGGCGCCAGTCACCAGACCGGCTGGACGGGTATCGTGGCCCGCCTGCTGCAAGTGTTTGGCTGGCTCAAGCCTGAGCACGTGCTGACGCACGGCCCCAGGGTGCTCGCATACCCCTACGGAGCGATAACCGCGGAGAAGAAGTAGTCTGGTACCGTTCTTCCGGAGAGGAGGCTGTGGGAGGGCTACGCTCTTCCAGGTATCCTTTGGAGAGGGTCTGGGGAAACCCGGTTTCCCCAGACCCCGGCCCACGGGAGCGTTTGGGAAGGGCACCGCCCCGGCGCGGCTGTGGGCCGGAGGCCCGCCCACCCTGCGCCCGTGCCCCTTGCCCCGCCCGCGGGCGGGCCTTTGTTCACCTTAGTACCGCGCTCAACGTGGTCGGCTGCAACCCCAGGGCCTTCATGCGATCGAGGTAGCCGGGCAGCGCCGCGGCGCTCCTCTGGCGGCCGTGTATCAACAGAATGGCCCCTCTGGCCCGGGCAGGATCTGCGGCGACGCGCTCCAGCCAGGCCGGAATGGCCGCATCGTCGGCGTTCCAGTGGTAGGCGATATAGCCGGCCCGCCCGATCGTCTCTACCATCTGCGGGGTGGAGTCGCCGTAGGGGAAGCGGAAGTACGGACGGGTGCTGGCGCCGGTGATCTCGCGCGCGATACGCTCGGTTTCGGCCAGTTCCTTGATCGCTCCGTCGGGGCCGATGGCCGAGAAGGCCGGATGGCTCAACGAGTGATTGCCAAGCTCGTGACCGCGGCGCACAATCGCCTTCGCCGCCTCGGGGAACGACTTCACCCAGCGTCCGGTCACGAAAAAGGTGCCCTTGATCTGGCGCGCGTCGAGCGCGTCGAGGATGGCATACAGAGAGGTGTCGTCAATCTCGATGTCGAAGGTCAGCGCCACCAGGGGCTGGTCGGGGTTGCCCCGTTCGATGATCGGCGCGGAGGGCAGGCGCTCGCCGTCCTGGTAGACCGGCACGACCAGGGGCCGGCCAGGCCGGAGCGCTTCACCCGGAAGCAGGCGATTGAGCGCCGCCAGGGCGGCGGGGTCGCTCCCGGCGCGCCCGGCGATGCTTTCGAGACTGTCGCCGGCGGCCACCACCGTGCTGAAGAAGGTCCGCGGTTCGGGGACACTGGCGGGACCTGGCGGCGGACCCGGCTGAGCCGACGGGCGCAGCGTAGGCAGAGGCGTCGGTCCTGTTTTTTCGTCTCCGGCGGCGCTCGATGGCAACACCCGGCTCACCAGGGTGATCAGCACCAGAATAGCCGCGGCCAGGGCGATCAATCGCGGCTGCAACAGAGGATTGCGGGATGGAGCGGTTCGCGGCGGTCGCTTGACCGGCTTGCCCACCCTGGTGGTGTCCACAACAAAGGCGCGCGCGGTTTGCAGCGCGCGATTCATCGCCGTCGTGGCGCGGCGCGGGCGCAGCGGGGCGCCCACGGGCATACGCGGGGGCGCGGCGGTGACCTCGGGCGGCGGCTCCGCCCGCGCCGAACCGGGAACGTAGGTGAACAGCGCCTCCGTGCCCGGCACGAGCCAGAGCCGCGGGGCGCCCCACGGTCCCTCCTGGCCCTCCAGCGCCGCCCGTCCATCGGTTGCCGCCAGATCGACGGGATCGCCCGCGGCGATCGCCGCGTAGCACGGCCCGCAGAAAAGCGCCACCTGCGCGGCATCGAGACCGCCGAGGGCGATCGCGGTGACACCGAGATCATCGTGCAGGCGATTGGCCACGTCGCTCAGGGCCGCCGCGTCGGCATCGGCGCCGGCGGCCAGCGTGACCAGGCGCAGATCGGGATACTCGGCGAGCATCGTCGCCAGACCGGCCCCGTCCAACCCTCGTCCGAGCCGCAGGCGCGCGCCATCGCCCCGGCCCCAGGCATCGGCGGCGATGATGTGCAGCATATGGCAGGGCTCCTCGGCCAGGGCCTCGCGCAGAGCCAGGGGGTCGGCGTCGCGCAGCAGATCGATCACCAGGCGCCCGGACCGCGCGGCATCTGCCAGGGCGTGGCCCAGCGGGGCGATGGCCGCATCGGTATCGGGCGCGCAGGCGATCAGCAGGCGCACCGGGCCGCTGAGGGGCAGGGCGCGCGGGGGCGGGCGCAGTTCTCCCGAGCGCACCAGGGTGTAATCCTCGCGCACGGCGGGGCGCCAGGGCTGGCTCTGGCCAAGCGTGGCCCACTCCCAGGGCAGCGCGGCCAGGTCCGGCGCGGCATAGAGCTGGATCTGGATACGCGCGCCGGCCTCATCGGCGCCCCGGGCCACGTCGATCAACAACTGGCGCACCGGATTGGGAAACAGGGCCCGCCCGACGGCCAGGCTCAGCGCCTCGGGAGGCGCCGCCGGATCAGGCAGCGCCAGGGGCGCCTCGGCCCCCCGCCCGGCGGCAAAGGCGCGCACCACATAATTCGCCGGACCGCGTCCGCTGACGCTCAGCTGAAAGGGAACCACAGCAGAGCTCATATTCGTTGTCGTTGTCGTTATCGTTAACGGTTATTCGGGTGAGGGTTGACACTTCTGTGGGTACTATAGCATACCAATAGGAGCTTTACCAGTCCTGGTGCATGAATTTCTGTCAGGAGTTTTAAGGGATCCGGGGATCGGGGGCTGGGGAAACCCGGTTTCCCCAGTCCCCTGCTTGAGGGCCGAGCCCCCCCGGACCCTCCCGCGGGCCGGGGTCCGGGGCAACCCGGTTGCCCCGGACCTTGCAGCAGATCCCTACAGGCTGGTAACCAGTCCCGGCTGCACCACCACCCCCTCGCGCCAGACCTGACGCCCATCAGGGTGGGTGATCACGACAGTATAGAGACCGGACGGCAGTTCGACGGCTCCGAACCAGCCGTCGCCCATGGCAGTCAGGTCGCGGAGCCACGCGCCGTTGTGGAAGAGCGTCACCTTCGCCCCGGGGGCGACCTGCCCGTCAACCGCGGCGATGCCTTGCAGATGACCGCCGGTGGGCGCGACGATCCACGGCCAGGCGGGGGCCACGGCTGGCTGGGCAAACACCGTGGCGCGCAACTGATCCATAAATGCCCGTCGCGTCTCGCTCGTAGCGGTTGTAATGGGTCTGGCGTAGGAGAAGAAGGCCACTCCTGCAGTGCTGCGACCCTGCCCATCGCTGGCCAGGGCCCGTTGCACCTGGCTCACATTCTGCTCGGGCGTGTTCAGCCAGGCGCCGATGCCAGGCACGATCGCCCGCCGCCCCGCCCGCTCGCGGCTGAAGCGCAGCCAGCCGTCGTACCAGTCTCGCGAACGAGGATCACCTTCGGCGAAGTAGTACATCGGCATCGCGAAGTCGAGGATGCCCTCCTCGAGCCAGGCCGGCCAGTCCTGGAAGACACGATCGTAGGCCGCCGAGCGCCACCACTCGCCGTTGTTCCCCAGGCCGCCCCAGGCGATCGTCGCCGCGCTGACCTGAATGGCCGGGTTTTCGGCCTTGGCGCGAATATACAACCGTCGGGCCAGTTCGCTCACCCGGTCGCGCCGCCACTGCGACCAGGCCGGATCGTCGGGCGCGGGACGGCTGTCGAGCGGGCGGCCGTGGGCCTGATTGAAGCGTTCCACGCTCACCTGGTTATAGCCGTACTCCTTGCCGGCAAAGCGGATGTAATCCCAGTGGATGCCGTCCAGCGCCGGGTAGGCCCGCAGCAGATGCTGGACCAGTCGTTCCAGATAGGCGATGGACTCTGGATGGCCGAAATCCAGATCGCCCACCTGCGCCCCACTGTAGGTCGCCGTGGTCCAGCGTTCGGCGCCGCTGGCCCCCGGCCCATGGGCGGTGCAGACGTGCTGCGGGTGGTTCCAGAGCCGGTCGGAGGGCCGGCAGGTCACCGAGATCACCAGCCAGGCGTGGACCTGCACCCCACGGGAGTGCGCCTTTTCGATCAGGTACTCGAGGGGATCGAACTCGTTGGCGGGGGCCAGGCGCGGGTCAGCGCCCCGCGGCTCGAAGGCGCGATTGTACCAGGCGTCGCCGTGACGGCGGGCCTGCATGAAGATCGCGTTGGCGCCCGCGCGGACCACGTTTTCCACCAGTTCGTCAACCTGCGGGTGGTTGTAGAAGCCAGGGTTGAAGTTATCCACCCAGAAGGCGCGCAGTTGCGCGAGCGGCGCCTGGGCCTCAACCGGGCGGGATGCGGACGGCGCAAGCAGGGCGACGAGGAGCAGCAGGGTGATCGTCAGCGCGAGCGCGGGATGCGCGCCGCGGAGGGGAGGGAACGCGCGCATAGGGCCTCCTCTGGCCAGGGTTGTGTGGCGGCATTATGCACGGAGGCCAACCGGTTGTCAACTGACAGGACGTACGCGGTGGGGGAGGTGCGAGGAGGATGCGCCTCCCCGCATGCCCTGCTTCCCGCTCGTGGCGGAGGCGCTGCCGGTTGGAGCAGCGATGTGGGCAAACCCGGTTTCCCCATATCCCCGCCCGCGGGAGGGTTTGCGAGGGCGTGGCCCGCACGCAGGGGGATGAGAAAACCCGGTTTCCCCATCCAGAAGCGGATCAGGGAGGAGAGCACTCTCCTCCCTGATCCGCTTCTGGAAATTGTCTGTCCGCAGAACTTCAGGCGGCCATCATGGGGCTGCGGGTGGCCATGCTGCGCAGCCGCGCAATCCGCTCGCCGGTGTCGGGGTGGGTGCGGAACAGCCCGGCCAGCCCACCCACCAGGGGGTTGACGATATACAGGTGCGAGGTCGCGGGGCTGGTCTGCATCGGCAGGCGTCCCGCGGCCCACTCCAGCTTCTCCAGGGCGCTGGCCAGGGGCAGCGGATCGCCGAGAATGCGGGCGCCGCCGGCGTCGGCCAGGTATTCGCGCGAGCGCGAGATGGCCATCTGGATGATCACCGCCGCGATGGGCGCGAGGATCATCATCAGGATACCGCCCACCATCTCGGCGATGCCCCCGCCGTCGTCGTCATCGCCCTGCCCGGTGAGACCGGCGAACATCATGCCCCACATCGCCATGTCGGCCAGCATCGTGATGGCGCCGGCGATGGTTGCGGCAATGCTCGAGACCAGCGTATCGCGGTGCTTGATGTGGGCCAGTTCGTGCGCGATGACCCCGGCCAGTTCATCGCGGGTGAGCAAGCGGGCGATGCCGGTGGTCACCGCGACGGCGCCATTGGCGGGGTTACGGCCCGTGGCAAAGGCGTTAGGCGTCTCGCTCTCGATGATGTAGACCCGCGGCTTGGGAATGCCCGCCCGCTGCGAAAGCACCTCGACCATCTCGTGCAGTTCCGGCGCCTCCGCCGGGCTGACCTCGTGGGCGCCGCTCATCCGCAACGCCAGTGTGTCGGAGAACCACCACGCGCCCATATTCAGCGCCACGGCAAAGACCAGAGCGATGATCATCCCCGTCTGGCCGCCAAGGGCGCCCCCGATGACAATGAACAGCGCTGTCAGGCCAGCCAGTAGAATGGTTGTCTTAAAGGTGTTCCAGATCTGCATTGCATCACTCCATCTGTCTATGCGGCTCCGCCGCGCACCAACGAGATAAACGTAGTTCCTGGGAGGGCTACGCCCTCGCAGACCCTCCCACCGGGTGGGGG
>DAOTYR010000352.1:0-3318 GCA_034434655.1 Chloroflexaceae bacterium | reverse complement strand
TGGTCGAAGGAACCCTGTTGGAAGATTAAGGAGATGCCATGAGCGTTCATGTTCCAACCGAACAGCGGCGGACGGCGCTGCTAGAAGGGCTGGCCTTCAGGGGCGAGTGGCTGCGGGGCTGGCGCCCGCCGCTCTTTTCCGTGAGCCTGGCCTTGTTGTTCCTTGGCCTGGGAGTGCTGGCGCGGGCGTATCTGGTGGAGGCCAATACCTCGGCGGCCTATGGTTGGTTCTGGGCCGGGTTGGGGTTGAGCGTGGGCGGGGCGATCATGAGCGGCCTGGCGCCTGCCAGTGCCACCGGGCAGCGGCTGGCGCTGCTCGCCCTGCTGGGCGGCGCGCTGTACCTGCCCACCTTTCTGCGTAGCCCGGCCTATCCGATCTTCGCCGATGAGTTGTACCACTACCAGGCCCTGACGCTCATGCGCGAGCAGGGCGCGCGCGAGGTGAACCTCACGTTCTTCACTATTCCGCGTGACTATCCGGGTCTGGCCCTGCTCGGGCTGCATGTTGTCAGCATCGCCGGTCTGCCCTCGGAATGGGCGGTGCGGCTCGTGCCGCTCCTGGTCCATGTGACGATGCCGGTGCTCGCCTACGCCGCGCTGGCGGCCCTGCGCGTGCCGGAGCGTCTGGCGTTTCTGGGCGGGTTGCTCTACATGGCCAACCGCAGTTTCTTCTTCTTCCACAGCGTCTTCAGCTATGAAACCCTGGGCACCCTGCTGTTCCTGGTCCTGGCGCTCCTCAGCCTGAACCTGCTGCGGAAGGAGACGCCGTCGGCGCGGCCGTTCCACCTGCTGCTGTTGCCGGTGATCGCAGCAGTGAGCATCACGCACCATTTCAGCAGCCTGATCAGCCTGGCCTGGCTGCTCGGCTGCGCGGCGGTCACGTGGGCGCTACGGCACGAGCAACGGCGTCTCTTCGGCGCCCTGGCGCTCGTGGCCGCCGTCTTCGGTCTGGCCTGGCTCGCCTTTCAGTCCGATCGGGGCATTCAGTACGTTGTCCTGACGATCACCAATCGGGCGGCGGCGTTCTTCAATGGTTTGCAGGCGGCGCTGAGCGGCTCGGCGGCGTTACCCGGCGGTGACGCCTGGCGGTTGCGGCCCCTCTTTGCCCACTCGCCGCTGCCGCTGGCCGAGCGGTTCTTCGCCTACCTTTACCCCGGGCTGATCGCCGCGCTCATGCTGGCGGGCCTGGCGCGGGCGGCGCGCTTCTTCTGGGCCGGGCGCGGCCAGGATCTGGCGCCCTACGCGGGTGTCATCGCGCTGGGAGTTTTTGGCCCGATCCTGTGGCTCCTGTCCACGCCACTGGTGCTGACGGTCAATCAAGATGCGGCCTATCGCTCCTGGCCGTTCCTCTTCCTGGGGGTGGCCCTGTACGCCATCATCGCCCTCTACGGCGTTGAGGCCGAAGCGCGCCCTCAGCGCGCTCCGATGCGCCTTGCGGCGGTCGGTATCGCCATACCGCTGCTGATCGGCGGGATCGTGCTGGGCGACAACCAGGCGGGACGCTTCCACACCTCCCAGATCTTCGCCGCCTCCGGGCCAGAAGCCATGACCGATGATCTGGTGGCGGCGGCGCGCTGGCTGGAGGCCCACTACGGCCCGCACCACCGCGTCGCCGGCGACCGGGCCAGCCAGGTGGCCTTTGGCGCCTTCGGCAACCAGCGCACCCGGATCTGGGGCGTCGGCCACTTGTATTACTACGCCGATCCCGGCGGAGCGATCTGGTTCCTGAACGAGCACCAGATTGACTTCGTCAGCGTGGATCGGCGGGTGTCGCGCGCGCTCCCGCGCTATACCACCTACTTCGGCGACGCCGACCCCTTCGGCCAGCAGCGATCGCTCCAACCGGTGCCGGTCGAGCGCCTGGAGAAGTTCGACCGCATTCGCGATCTGCAGCGCATCTACGATAACGGCGACATCATTCTTTACCGAAAGGTGGCAACCCGATGAATATGTTCCTTGCTCGCCGACCCGGACCGCTCTTCGGTCCCACTCTCGTCGGGCTGATCGCCACGCTGGCCCTGCTGCTTGCGGCAGGCAACGTGCCGGCGCCGGCGCTCCGCGCGCCCCTGGGGTTGCTGCTGGCGTGCTTTGCGCCGGGGTATGCCGTGCTCTTCGCCCTGTTCCCACGGGAAGCCGACCGCCTGCAACAGGTGGCCTTGAGCGTCCCCCTGAGTCTGGTGCTGGGCATCCTGCTGGGCGCCGGCATGGATCTCGCGGCCCTGCCTTTCTCCGGGGTGCTCTTTGCCGCGCTGAGCTGGGGGCTCACTATGGTGGGACTGGCCATCGGCGCCTGGCGCCTGGAGCGTTCCGGCGGCCCGCGGGCCTTCTTCCGCCAGGCCTCGGAAGGCGCCGCGCCGCCGCGACAGGCCATCCATCTGCTGTCCGAGACGCTCGCCGCGCTGCTGGTGGTTGCCCTCGCGGGATGGGCCGGGTACAGCCTGTACCAGGCATCTCAGGTGGAAACCAAACCCTTTACCACTCTGGCGGTTGAGCCGGCGAACGCCGGTGGCGCGGCGCAGCAGGTGATCGTGATCGCCAACCACGAGCACACGCCTATGGCTTATCGCCTGGAGGTGCGCGGGCCCGATGACGCCGTGATCAGCGCCTGGTCGGGCATCCTGACCCCCGGCCAGACGTACCGTATGCCAGTGCCTGCGCGTCTGGACCTGGAAGCGGGCGGACGCGCCAGGGTGCTGCTGTTCCGCGATCAGGAGAGCGAACCGTACCGGACGGTGCATCTGAGGTGAACATGGGGGAACCAGGTTCCCCCATACCCCCGCCCGCGGAAGGGTGTGAGAGGGCGCAGCCCTCCCAGGAAGAACCTTTTTTCATCCCGTCGGGGTGCGGCGCAGCCGCATGACCGTCTAACGTGAACATAAGCCCTCGGCGAGGGGTGTGGGGAAACCAGGTTTCCCCACGCCCCCGCCCCGGGAAGGCGAGGGCGCAGCCCGTGCGCAGGGGGATGGGGAGACCGGGTTTCCCCGTTCCCCCACCCGGTGGGAGGGTGTGGGAGGGCGAAGCCCTCCCAAGAAAGTATGTTCATCCCGTCGGGGTGCGGCGGAGCCGCATGGACGGCTGATGTGGATAAGCCCCTCAGGTGCCAGGACATACGCAGTGCTTCGCAAGGGCCGCGCCCTCCCCTGAGGGGATCTGGAGCACCCTATGCCTGACACCATCGCCGTGGTCCACGGCCCGAATCTGAACATGCTCGGCCAGCGCGAGCCGGCCATCTACGGCCACACCACGCTCGCGGAGATTGACGCCGCCCTGAGCGCCCGCGCCGCCGGCGCCGGCCTGCGCCTGATCAGCGTGCAATCGA
>DAOTYR010000351.1:0-22865 GCA_034434655.1 Chloroflexaceae bacterium | reverse complement strand
TTTCAGCGTAAGGTCGAGATCAGCGCCGGGCGCGTCGATGCCAGGAAGCTGGAGGCGGTTGCCTGAGTTCCTGCCATTCCTTATATGCGGCTACGCCGCACTCCGATGGGATGAAAAAAGATTGTTCCTGGGCGGGCTGCGCCCGCCCAGACCCTCCCGCGGGCGGGACGGTGGGGAAACCCGGTTTCCCCACCGCCCCTGCGCGCGGGCTGCGCCCGCCCACACCCTCCCACCGGGTGAGAGGAGGGGGAAACCGGGTTTCCCCCTCCCCCTGCGCGCGGGCTGCGCCCGCCCACGCCCTCCCAGGGGCCGGGGCCTGGGTGCGCGGGCCTCCGGCCCGCGTCCGCTGAGGTATGGGGAAACCCGGTTTCCCCATCCCCCTCCTCCGAGAGGCTATGTTCACGTTAGCCATAGCCCTTTGCATCCCCACCAAAACGTGTTATAATCAAAGCCGCTTGCCAACGTCACATGCTGCGAGACTGGCATCAGAGACCTCGTCCGTCCCCTGGTGGCTCGTCAGAACTTCTTCGCTCGAAGGGAATGTACGTTGTGGTGGCCGAGCGAGGCAGTCGGGTTCTGACCCGGGTGTCGGCCTGTGGGTTTGTCGGGAAGGTCTGTCAGGCGGCGGTCGTGGCGCCGCCCGTCCTGCCACACGGCGCAGTCGCGCCGAGGAGAACTCTGATGCTGGTGAAGCTGTTTGTCGGGAACCTGTCCTGGAGCATTGGCGACGATGAGCTGGCGCGCTTCTTCGCGGACCACGGCGATGTGCAGAGCGCCCGCGTGATCACCGATCGCGATACGGGCCGCTCGCGCGGCTTCGGCTTCGTGGAGATCGAGGTCGAGAACGTTGCGAACGTGATCCGCGCCACCGATGGCCAGGATCTGAATGGTCGCCCCATTCGCGTGAACGAGTCCGAGGATCGCAATCGCGGCGGTCGCGGCGGGAATCGCGGCGGTGGCGGCTACGGCCGGTACTGACGTGAACATAGGCCGGTGGCGCGGGCATCCCGCCCGCGATCCCAGGCGATGTTCATCTGGCGTTGTGCGCCCCGCGCATGGGGCCTGACGTGAACATAGGGGCAACCGGGTTCCCCCATACCCCCGCCCGCGGGAAGGTGAGGGCGCAGCCCTCGATCAGGGGTCTGGAGGAACCGGGTTGCCCCACACCCCTCCCCGCGAGAGGGTCTGGGAGGGCGTAGCCCTCGATCAGGGGTCTGGGGGAACCGGGTTGCCCCAGACCCCCACCCGATGGGAGGGTCTGGGAGAGCTACGCCCTCCCAGGAACAATCTTTTTTCATCCGCTCAATGGCAGTGATGGGGACGAGTACTCGCGTTCGTTCGCGCCCAGCGAGCCTGGGACGGTGAGAGCCAGGCGGTCGAACCCGCGACGAAGATCACCCCTGAGCCGGCAGGTGAACGGCCCACGGGCCCACTAGCCCCGCCCGGAGTTGTCCTCCGTTATCGGGACAGAGCGTTGGCTGACGCTCCCTGAGCGCAATGATCGTGTAGGCTTCGCGCGCGCCCGGCCCTGCCGGCGTGGTTCGTTGCGGCGCCACGGCGACATTGAACTGGGGTGGTACCGCGGGGTGCATGCTGCGCCTCGTCCCCTTCCGGGGGCGGGGTGTTTTTTGTTGCCCCTGAAGGTGCACCCGCGGGTTCCCAGGGTAGGGGCGCAAGATCTTCCAGGAGGTCGTCATGTTCAAACCGGTCGCGCCCGATGTCGCCTTCCCCCGGCTGGAGGAGGAGATCCTGGCCTGGTGGCAGGCTCACCGGGTGGTTGAACGCTCCCTCGCCGGCGGCGAGCGGCCCTTTGTCTTCTACGAAGGCCCGCCGACGGCCAATGGCCGCCCGGGCCTGCACCACGTGATCAGCCGCACGTTTAAGGACGTGATCCTGCGCTACCGGGCCATGCAGGGCCATCGCATCATCGGTCGCCGCGAAGGCTGGGACACCCACGGCCTGCCGGTCGAGATCGAGATCGAAAAGAAACTTGGCTTCAATGGCAAGCCCGACATCGAGAAGTTCGGCATCGCCGAGTTTAATCGCCTGTGCCGCGAGAGCGTCTGGGAATACATCCAGGAGTGGAAAACCTTCACCCGCCGCATTGCCTACTGGGTTGATGAGCAGGGCTACTATACCTACGATAACAAGTACATCGAGTCGCTGTGGTGGATCTTTCGCCAGCTCTGGGATCGCGGGTTGCTCTTCCGCGACTACAAGGTGACCATGCACTGCCCCCGCTGCGGCACCAGCCTCAGCGATCACGAGGTTTCGCTGGGCGCCCGCGATGATGTGGACGATCCCAGCGTCTATATCAAGTTCCGCGTCACCGGCGAGACCGCCCGGGGATGCGCCTCGCCCCTGGCCGCCGACCTGCAGGGCGCCTTCTTGCTGGCCTGGACCACCACGCCCTGGACGTTGCCGGCCAACGTGGCCCTGGCGGTGCAGCACGGCGCGACCTACGTCGAGGCCCACGCTGGCGGCGAACGCTACGTGCTGGCCGAGGCCCTCGTCGCGCCGGTGCTGGGGGAGGAGGTCAGCATCGCGCGGCGCTTCAAGGGCAACGACCTGGTGGGGCTGCGCTACGAGCCGCTCTTCGCCGGCGCGCCGGCGCCCGGCGATACGCCGGATCTCGCGACTGCCTACCGCGTCGTGGCCGATGAGATCGTCACCCTTGACGACGGCACCGGCATCGTGCACATCGCCCCGGCCTACGGCGACCTGGAGGTGGGCCGCAAACACGGCCTGCCCACCCTGTTCTCGGTGGACCTCAACGGCGTCGTGATGCCCGAACTGGGCGATCTGCCCTTTGTCGGCAAGTTCTTCAAAGAGGCCGATCCCGAGATCACCCGCAACCTGAAGCAACGGGGCCTGCTGCTGAAGAGCGGGCGCGTGCGCCACTACTACCCCTTCTGCTGGCGCTGCGGTACGCCCCTGCTCTACTACGCCAAGCGTTCGTGGTATATCAAGACGACTGCGTTCAAAGATGACCTGGTGGCCAACAACCAGCAGATCCACTGGGTGCCCGAGCATATCCGCGACGGGCGCTTCGGCAACTGGCTGGAGAACAACATTGACTGGGCCATCAGCCGCGAACGCTACTGGGGCACTCCGCTGCCGATCTGGATCAATGCCGATGGCAGCCACATCGAGTGCATCGGCAGCCTGGCCGAACTCGAAGCGAAGGTGGGGCGCTCCTTGCGCGACCTCGACCTGCACCGCCCCTACGTGGACGAGATCACCTGGGAGGACCCCCAGCACGGCCTGATGCGCCGCATCCCCGACGTGGCCGACTGCTGGTACGACAGTGGTTCCATGCCCGTGGCCCAGTGGCACTACCCGTTCGAGAACCAGGACCTGTTCGAGTCCGCCCATCCCGCCGACTACATCTGCGAGGCGGTGGACCAGACCCGCGGCTGGTTCTACACGCTCCATGCCATCAGCACGCTGCTCTTCGACCGCCCGGCCTTCAACAATGTGATCTGCCTCGGGCACATCCTCGACGAGCACGGCGTCAAGATGAGCAAGAGTAAGGGCAACGTGATCCAGCCCGAGGAGGTGATTGACGCCTACGGCGTTGACGCGCTGCGCTGGTACCTCTTCGCCGCCGCGCCGCCCGGCAATGCGCGCCGTTTCAGTCTGGGCCTGGTGAACGAGAGTCTGCGCAAGTTCCTGCTGACGCTGTGGAACACCTACAGCTTCTTCGTCACCTACGCCACGCTGGATGGGTGGCGGCCACCCCTCGAGGTGCTGCGCGCGGCGGCCAATGGATCGGTCAGCGCCCCCACGCCGGAGTTGCGCGACGCCCTGACGCCCACCGACCGCTGGGCCCTGGCGGCGCTGAACGCCCTGGTGCGCGATGTGACCCGCGACTTCGAGGACTACGAGGTGTACCCTGCCGCTCGCGCCATCGAGCAGTTCGTGGACGAGCTTTCCAACTGGTACGTGCGGCGCAACCGGCGGCGCTTCTGGAAGAGCGAGGCCGATGCCGACAAGCAGGCGGCCTACTTCACGCTCTACACCTGCCTGCTGACCCTCACCAGGCTGATCGCACCCTTCACCCCCTTCGTCGCTGAGGAGGTGTACCGTAACCTCACCGGGCAGTCCGGAGGCGCGCCGGCAGGCGACGTGCCCGACAGCGTGCACCTGGCGCGCTGGCCCACCGTCAACGCCGACTTCCTCGACGAACAACTGGTGGCCGACACCGAGGCCCTGCTGGCCGCGGTCTCGCTGGGGCGCGCCGCGCGGAAGCAAGCCGGCCTCAAGGTGCGCCAGCCCCTCAGCGAGTTGTGGCTGCGCGCCAGCAGTCCCGCGGTGACCGAAGGCGTGCGGCGCTTCGAGGCCGACCTGCGCGATGAGTTGAACGTCAAGACGGTGCGCTACCTCGACGCTGCGTCGGACATCGTGGAGTACCGCTTTCGGCCCAATCTGCGACTGGTGGGCAAGAAGTACGGCCGGCTGGTGCCGGCCCTCACCGAGGCGCTCAAGGCCCTGGCGGGCGAACCCGCCCGCGCCGCCGCCCACGCCGTGGAACAGGGGCAACCTGTGCGCCTGGCGGTGGACGGCCAGGAGCTTGCATTGCTGCCCGAGGAGGTGCTGGTGGAGAGCAGCGCCCCCACCGGGTACGCCGTGGCCGAGGGTGATGGTCTGATCGTGGCCCTCGACACCACCATCACGCCTGAACTGCGCCTCGAAGGGGCCGCGCGCGATCTGGTGCGCAACGTGCAGGACGCGCGCAAGAGCGCCGGTCTGGCCATCGCCGACCGCATCACCCTCTACGTGAGCAGCGAGAGCGAAGCTGCCCTGCTCGAGGAGACCCTGGCCCGGTGGGGCGAGTATGTGCGGAACGAAACCCTGGCGGCGCAACTGGTCGTCGCGCCGCCCCCGGCGGGGGCCTATGCCGAAACGGTGGAGTTCGGCGACGCCGAGGCGACCATCGGGGTGGTGAAGGCGTAACGCAGGGGGGCTGCCCCCCGAACGCCCCGGAACGGGAAATCCTGCCGGGGGCCGCGGCCCCCGTAACTCCGGCCGACCGCTGGCGCCTTGCGATACCCACTGCGGTGGGGGCAGGAGTGACCATGACCAGCGTGCTCGAAGGCATGGCCCGGGGAGCGCCGCCGTGGCGTCATCTGCTCATCCGGCAGGGCCGGTGCGAGGCGGCGCCCGGCGCGCTCCGGTTGATCGTGGAGGAGGCCTCGGCGCAGGGGCTGGCCTATTCCGACGCGCAGATCGACGATTATCAGGCCGGGCCTGGCCCGCGATTCATCCGCCGCCCGCCGTTGCGGCTGCGCGTGCGGGCGCGGTTTTCGCGCCCCAAGGGCGGCCTGCGCGGCACGGCGGGCTTCGGCTTCTGGAACTACCCGATCGCCTGGCCGTTGCGCCTGCCGCGGGCGATCTGGTTCTTCTACGCCTCGCCGCCGAACGACATGCCCCTGGCCCTGGGAGTGCCCGGGTGGGGCTGGAAGGCGGCGGTGATTGACGCCACGCGCCCGACTGCCCTGGCCCTGCTGCCCCTGGCCCCGGCGCTGGCGCCCCTGTTCAACCTGTCGTCCCTGTATCGAGGGCTGTACCCACCCGTCCAGCGTGCCTTTGGCGTCGCCGAGGCATCGGTGCGCGTTCCGATGGAGCAATGGCATGAGTACGTCATCGAATGGGGGCCGCGCACGAGCCGTTTCCTGGTCGATGGGCGCGTGGTGCTCTCCGATGCGCCCTCGCCGCGGGGACCGTTGTGCTTCGTCACCTGGGTGGATAACCAGTACCTGATCGCCACCCCCCAGGGTCGGGTGCGCTGGGGGGTGCTCGATGTCCCCGGCGCGCAATGGCTGGAACTGGCCGGCGTATGGCTGGAGGCCCGGTAATACCAATTCGGATGGTAGATGTTGGTGTTAGATTGCCGTATATGGCCTTCCCATCGGACCTGGCAGAGGAGGGTCTGGGAGGGCTGCGCCCTCCCAGCAACCTTGCTCCCCGACCATTGGCGGAACCGGACCGGCCGGAGGCGCCGCGGCGGGTTTGAGGAGGGAAGGAAACCGGTAAGCGTTCACCTTTCTCCTGGGAGCGCGGGCAGCTTGCCCGCGGAGACGCGACGAAGGCGGGACGCCCTCGCTCCCAGGCGCGTGGGTTACCCCAAGAGTGATGGTCTTTGATAATCCGCTATAGCCCGCGCAGGCGGGCTTCGCATCCCGTAGCCGAGGGCTTTAGCCCGACGGCCAGCCCGGCATAGCGGATGAATTTCTCAAAGACCATCACCCTTACGGAACCCAGGGTTCCCCTCGCCGCTCCTGCCCGCTGGTGGCATTACCAGGTCACACTCATCATCGAACAGTTCAGCCCCGAACCGATACCCAGCAACCCCACGTGGTCGCCGGGCCGAAGCCGGCCGGCCTCGTCCGCCTGCGCCAGACTGATCGGCAGGGCGGCGGGCCCGATGTTGCCCAGCACGGGGAAGTTCAGGTAGAGCTTGGCGGGGGTGATCCCGATCGCCTCGGCCACGGCGGCCATGTGCCGCGCGCCGACCTGGTGGGGAGCGTAGAGCGCGATCTGCTCGTCGCTCCAGTCTGGCAGTTGCTCCTGGGCCAGTTGCCAGGTCTCGGCGGCGAGTTTGACTCCGGCTACCAGCAGGGCGCTGGCATCGGTCTTCATATAATCGGGCATGCCCACGCACAGGTCGTTGTACTCCGTCGCGGCCAGCGAAACGACGCCGTTGAGCTTGTGGCCCTGCTTTGAAACCCGCCGATGGGCCAGCACCATCGCCGCGGCGCCCGAGCCGAGGGTAAGGGTGGCGAAATTGTCGCGGAACTCCTGGAGCGTGGTTTCGGGGCGCTGCAGGCGGCGGATGGTGCTCATCACCGCGTCTTGCGAGCCTTCGCCGTTGACGATCAGGGCATAGTCAATCTCGCCCGACTCGATCATCAGCGCCGCGATGTACATCCCGTTCAGGAAGCCCAGGCAGGCATTGCGCACGTCGTAGTTGATCGCCCGGGGCGTGAGACCGAGATTGCGGTGCACGAAACAGGCCGTCGAGGGTTCGAGGTAATCCTGGCAGACCGAGGTGTTGATCACGATCCCGATCTGCGCCGGGTCAATGTCGGCAGCTGCGATCGCCTTGCGCGCCGCCAGCGTCGCCACGGCGCTGGGCAGGGTTCCCTCGTCCCAGAAGCGCCGCTCACGGATCCCCGAGAGTTGTTCCAGGCGCCCCCGGGGAATGCCGAGACGCTGCATCGTCGCGCTAATCTGATCCTCCAGCCAGTCCGAGCTAATGCGATGCGGCGCCAGTTCGTAGCCCAGGGCCTCGATCGCGACGTTCTGAAAGAGCACGCCAGACCTCCCACTCAGTAAGCGATGCGACACTCGTGCGGCCGGGCCGCACACCACGGAGATGCTACCATTTTAGATTTTAGATTGCGGATTGTAGAGTGCGGCTCAATGCAATCCGTGTGCTATTACTGTACCACAATGTTTCAGGACCTATGCGGTGGAGGGGCGCGGGGAGGCGCAGCCTCTCCGTATCCTCTCCTGCTGGGGAGGGACCCGACTCCTCCCCCCAGCGGGTGGGGGGAGGGGGAAACCGGATTTCCCCCTTCCCTGCGCAAGGGCTGCGCCCTCCCACACCCTCCTGCGGGCGGGGGGATGGGGGAACCTGGTTCCCCCATGTTCACGTTAGACTGTCAGGCGCAAACCGCAGGTTTTGAACCATGCCTGACCCCTGAATGTTACGGCGGTGATGGGGGCGTGGGTATGGTAGAATAACCCGCGGTTGTTCACCCTCCGGGCCGCCGGTATGCGCAATGTGGGGCTAGCGATCCCCACCGGCGCGACGCATGGCCCGCCTGCAACCCAGGAGCGCCGTGGACTTCTTCGCGACGATCTTCCGCCTGGCCGTCGGCGGACTCTTGCTCGATGCCCGCGTCTACCGCGCCCAGCGCGACTCGTCGACCGGCGTGCAGCGGGCGCTGCTCGTTGTCGTTCTGGTGGGGCTTCTCGTCGGCCTCGCCGCCTGGATCGGCGACATCGGCGAGTATCTGACCCAGCCCGACCCCCAGGCCGTGCGCGACACGCTGTACACCGGGCTGACCGCCATGCCCTGGTACACTCAGGTCGCGCAGGCCAATCCCGATTTTGTGGTGGTCTTTGAACAACTCTTCGCCGATCCGTCTACCTTTACGCTGACGGCCAACCCCCTGGTCGGGGCGCTGGGGATCGTGGTAACGCCGCTGGTCGGGATCATCGGCTGGTTCCTTGGCGGATCGATCGTGCATATCGCGGCCAGGGCCTTTGGCGGGGCAGCGCGCTACCCGCAGACCCTGGCATGCACCGGCCTGGCTTCCGGGGTGAATCTGCTGGGCCTGGTGCAGATTGTGCCCTATGCCGAAGTCGTTCCCGGAGGTCTCTGGCTCTCCACCACCCTGTTGGGGTTGCTGGCGACCTACGTTGCCGTGCGCGAGGCGCACGGGCTGGCGCCATGGCGCTCGTTCTGGGCGGTGGTGATCGGCCCGTTGCTGCTGGCGGTGGTGCTGGTCGCTCTGTACTGCTGTGTCGTGTTCTTCTTCGCGGGCGCGGTGGGGAGCCTCCCTGGAGGAGCCGGGCGATGATCGAGTTGTTTAACGGGGCGTTGACCCTCAACCAGCGCGTGATGCTGGGGTTGCGCGAGTCGCCTGAGGTGGTGCGACGCGGGCTGACGCTGGTGCTCTTCGTGGGATTGCTGGTCGGCGCGGTCAGCGGAGCCAGCACGCTGCTCAACACGGCCACCCCTGAGCGCACCGTGGCCACGGTGCGCGAGTTCGTCGAGGCGCAGAAGCGCCAGATTGCCCTTGGCCCCAACGCCGACCAGTTGCAACCGCTGTTGCGGTTCGTCAACGAGAATGAAGAGGCGTTCTACACCCTGCTCCAGGATCTGCTCGAACTGCCGACCCCCTTGCCACGCCCGTTCCGGCAGGCCTTTCAATGGCTGGCGACGACGGTCAGCACGCCGTTGAGCTACCTGGGCGGTCTGCTCCTGACGGTCATCTTCACCCATATCGCCGCCCGGCAACTCGGCGGCCAGGGCCACATCCAGCACACGCTGGGCCTGGGCGCGCTCTCGGTGGCGCCGCACGCCCTGGACGCGCTGACCTTCATCCCCGGTCTGGGATCGATCCTGGGTCTCATCGCCTGGGGATGGGGGCTGGTGATTCTCATCGTTGGCACGTCGGTGGCCCACCGTCTCGAAAGCACGCGGGCCATCCTGGCGGTGCTGCTCTACCCGGTGCTGCTGGGGGTGCTGGGGTTCTTGCTCTTCTGCGGCTTGTTGTTCCTGGCAGTGGCCGTCGGAGGGCGGGGGTGACGGGCCGAATAAGCGAATGCAGTGGGGGAGGGGGCATTCACCTTATGAACACAGGTTCTTCCTGGGAGGGCGCAGCCCTCCCAGACCCGCCCACCGGGTGGGGGTCTGGGGAAACCAGATTTCCCCAGACCCCTGCGGGAGGGCCAGGCCCTCACGCGGGCGGGGGCATGGGGGAACCTGGTTCCCCCATAGTCACGTTAGTTACTCTTACTCAACGTCATAAGGAAATCAGCGTTGGTCTTCGTCTTGGCCATACGGGTGAGCATCAACTCGGTGCCCTCATTGTCGCCGAGCATGCTCACCATGCGCCGCAACGTCCAGACCTGGCGCAGGGTTTCAGGAGGAAGCAGCAACTCTTCGCGGCGCGTGCTTGATCGCTGAATATCCACGGCGGGGAAAATGCGCTTCTCGGCCAGTTTGCGGTCGAGGTGCAGTTCCATATTGCCGGTGCCCTTAAACTCCTCGTAAATGACATCGTCCATGCGCGAGCCGGTATCCACCAGGCAGGTGGCGATGATCGTCAGCGAGCCGCCGCCCTCGATGTTGCGCGCGGCGCCGAAGAAGCGTTTCGGCGGATAGAGGGCCACCGGGTCGATACCGCCGGAGAGGGTGCGACCGCTGGGGGGCATATCGAGGTTGTAGGCCCGGGCCAGACGGGTGATCGAGTCCATCAGGATCACCACGTCCTGGCCGCCCTCGACCAGGCGCTTGGCGCGTTCCAGGGTCATCTCCGAGACCTTGGTATGGTCCTCGACCGGCTCGTCGAAGGTCGAGGCGATCACATCCCCTTTCACCGAGCGGCGCATATCGGTGACCTCTTCGGGGCGCTCACCGATGAGCAGGACCATCAACTGGATCTCGGGGTGATTGGTCGAGATGCCGTTGGCGATGGCCTTGAGCAGCATCGTCTTGCCGGCCTTGGGCGGCGAGACGATCAACCCGCGTTGCCCGCGCCCGATAGGGGCAATCAGGTCGACCAGGCGGGTGTGGAGCAGGTTAGGCTCGGTCTCAAGCTTGATCTGCTGGTTCGGGAAGATCGGCGTGAGTTGATCGAACGAGGGGCGCTTGCGCGCCGTTTCGGGATCAAGCCCATTGATCAACTCAACCCGCAGGAGCGAATGAAAGCGCTCGCTCTCCTTCGGCGGGCGGATCTGGCCCCACACCCGGTCGCCGGTGCGCAAGCCAAAACGGCGGATCTGCGACTGGGAGACATAGACATCTTCAGGGCCGGGCAGCATCCGTTCACCACGGAGGAAGCCGAATCCATCGGCGACGATGTCGAGAATGCCATCGCTGAAGACGTTGCCCTGTTCTTCGGATTGCACTTGCAGCAGTTTGAAGATGAGATCCTGCTTTTTCAGCCCGCTGTAGCCCGAGATATCAAGTTTGCGAGCCATCTCGCGCAGGTCGCTAAGAGTCTTCGACTCTAATTCGGCGACGTTCACCGCAGTGCTCCTTAGGAATTGGTCAGATGTAATACACGAGCAGGCTATGAGGTGTCTGGCGTGAACGCCAGGGCAGGCCACGTCTGCCGTGGTGGGCGTATCACGCTGCTGAACGCGCGCTACGGCGCGTGCGCTGTCCAAACACGCTACGCCGGGGCCATAGGTGACCCGCAATGCGACGAGGAAGTAACACCGGCGAAGGTCCGTAGCCGGTCGCAGAGAAACACCACACAGAACGGCGATGTTGATTCGACGGAGACCGGGCTATGGAAACACCATGCGGGGAGCGACGGACGATCGACCTGACTGAGTCGCCGGCGCATCCTGGAGAGGATATTCGTGTTTACGATCTCGAAATCTGGCGTCAGTATAGCATAAATGTCAAGGTGTGGCAATAAGTCTGCATTGTGGACCTGTTTGCCCCCGGGTACTCCACGCGTCTGGGATGGAGGGCGGCCCGCCCTCCTCGCGTCTCCGCGGGCAAACTGCCCACGCTCCCAGGCGCACGGTGAACACGTACGCGGCAGGGCGACCGTCCATCCGGCGGGGGCGGATTCAAAACTGGATCAACGAAAATACCGGGTAGGGGGCCAGTTTCTCGCGCCCACCCAGGAAGGTCAGTTCGATAACGAAGGCCAGTTCCGTGACCTTTCCGCCAGCGCGTTCGACAAGTTGTGTGGCGGCGCGAATGGTGCCGCCGGTGGCGAGCAGATCGTCAATCAGCAGCACGCGCATGCCCGGGCTCAGGGCGTCACGGTGGATCTCCAGCTTACTGGTGCCATATTCGAGTTCGTACTCGATCTGGTACGTTTCGGCGGGCAGTTTGCCCGGCTTGCGGATCGGTACCAACCCCACGCCGAGGTGCAGGGCGATCGGCGCGCTGAAGATGAAGCCGCGCGACTCCACGCCGGCCACGGCATCAATGCCCGCGTTCTGGTAGCGCTCGACCAGCGCGCCGATCACCTGCTGAAAGGCCGGCCCGTTGCCGATCAACGTCGTAATGTCTTTGAATTGAATGCCCGGCTGAGGAAAGTCGGGGATGTTGCGGATCAGGCTGGACAGGTCAGGGGTGCTCATGGTTCCTCCACAGATGGACAGGGGTTCAGGAGGCCCTCGGGTAGGGTTCGCAACGACAGCCCGCCCGCCGGCAGCCTGCCTGGCCGGCGGGTGTCGCGAGAACGCTCCCATACCCATTATACAATGGGGGCAGGGGTGGACGTGTGGAGGTGAGGGGTGCGGGAGGCGCCGCCTCCCCGCATCCTTTCGCGGAGGCCGGGTGCTACTCTTGATCGTCTTCGACCCGCACCAGGCTGTACACTTTTCCGGCATGGACGACCCGGCTCACCAGGGGATGCGGGCGGTCGGCGGGGGAGAGAGAGCGATAGATGTAGCGGGGGCCGCCGCCGGGTTCAAGGCAGAGGTAGTCACCGTAGATGTTGATTGTCACCGTCTCGCTGGCCTGGTGCTCTTCTTCATATTCGCTGTGCATAGGGACGAGCTCCTCGTTTCCCCCTCCCCCCACCCGGTGGGAGGGTTTGGGAGGGCTACGCCCTCCCAAGAATTATTTTCATCCTGTCAGTGTGCGGCGGAGCCGCATGGACGGCTGATGTGAACATAAGCCCTCGGAGAGGAGTGTGGGGAAACCGGGTTTCCCCGCACCCCGCCCCCGGGAAGGTGAGGGCGCAGCCCTCGAGCAGGGGGAAGGGGAAACCCGATTTCCCCTTCCCCCCACCCGGTGGGAGGGTCTGGGAGGGCCACGCCCTCACGCAGGGGGAAGGGGAAACCGGGTTTCCCCTTCCCCCCACCCATTAGGGGCGTCACTGCCCATTGCTCAATCCAACTAGCGGGTGTTTGCCGTTGCCATTGGGCAGGCTGATCGGCACGCTGCTCGGCCCCTCGACGCCCCGCTCCACCAGCGTGTTGCTAACGATGGAACTGGCCCGCCGTTCGAAGATCAGGTTGGTGATCTCGTCAACCAGGGCGGTCGAGCCGTTGTAGCCGACGATGCTGCGGCGGTGGTAGCCGAAGCGATCCTCCACCGGGAACCCGACCCGCAGCAGGGGGATGCCTTCCGCGTCGGCGATGAACTTGCCCTTCGAGTGGCCGATCAGCAGGTCCACCGGATGGGCCTTGATCCGTTTGTGCAGTTCGTGCAGATCGCCCTTGAGGATGATCTCGCTCTCGACCCCCAGTTCCTCGGTGAGTTCGAGCATATGTTCGGCCCAGGGCATGGTGTCGGCGGCGGTGAGCACGTAGGCCGGCGTCATGCCCATCTCGGCCACCAGGCCCACCAGGCCCTCCAGCAGATCGGGGTCGCCATAGAGGGCCACCCGCAGCCCGGTGGTAAACATGTGCGTATCCACCAGGGCGTCGAGGAGCCGGGCGCGTTCCACCTGCAAGGCTTCGGGAATCACGTGGTCGGTGATCTCCACCAGCGTGTCCACGAAGGCGTCGGTGTTGGCCAGGCCGATCGGCATGGTCAGCACGTGGGCCGGAACGCCATAGCGGCGCTCGTAGATGCGGGCCGCTTCGCCGCCGACGTAGCGTTGCAGGGCGATCGTCGCCAGGGATCGGGAGGAACTGCGCAGTTCCTCGACCGTCGTGCCGCCGCGGGCGAAGTGGGGGCGCGGTTCGTAGTAGCCCCCGTCGAGAGTCTCCGAGTAGTCGGTGATCCACAGGCCGTGCAATCCCATCTCCCGCAGTATGTGCTTCAGTTCGCGGATGTCGCCGGGGTTGACCCAGCCGGGGATCATGTTGATCTTGCCGTTGGTCTCGCCCTTCTTCTTGCGCCGGTCGGGCAGGTTGCCGGCGATTTCCTTGAGGAAGTTGTCGAAGCCGGTGGTGTGGTTGCCGATGTACGAGGGGGTCTTGACCGAGAGGATGGGAATGGTTACCTCGGGATGCTGTTCGAGGAACTCGTCGATGACCCCCGGAATATCGTCGCCAATCGTCTCGGACAGGCAGGTCGAGCAGACCATGATCAGCGTAGGATGGAAGCGCTCCCAGATGTTCTTGAGCGCAGCCAGCAGGTTGCTCTTGCCGCCATAGACGGTGGTCTTTTCGGTGAGCGAGGTGGTGGCCACCTCGACCGGTTCGCGGAAGTGGCGGGCCATCTGATGGCGCGGGTAGGTGGCGCAGCCCTGGGAGCCATGGTTGATGGTAATCGCCCCGTGGATGCCATAGTTGGCCAGCATCGCCCCGATCGGCGCGCACGAGCGCGTCGGATTAATGGCGACCGCCCGGTCCTGTACGGTTATGGTGCTCATCTATTCGACCTCCTCGAACCCGTGGCTCGTGTGATGCGCTACCGGCGCGGGCCGGGCGCGGCTGCGCAGGGTCTTCCAGATGGGGGCGTGCAGGGCCTTGTCAATGTCGCGGGCGAAGTTGACCATGCCGACGAAGCCGGCATACGGCCCGGTGTCGTAGGTGTGGCCGTTGACGAACGGCACGCCCATCTTGTAGGCCACGTACTTCTCTTTGTTGCCCGAGATGAACAGGTCAGGACGCCGGTCGCGGAGGATCTCCTCGATCTCCGGCACGTTGGGGTTGTCCACCACCAGGGCTCCATCCTTGATCTGCCGGAAGATCTTCTGGTAATCGTCGTCGTGGCCAAAGGTGGTGGCCGCGGTCATGGTCTCCATGCCCAGCTCGCGCAGCAGTTCGATCCAGTGCCACACGCGCGGCCCGCCCTGGTAGATGAACACCGTCTTGCCTTGCAGACGCTGGCGGTAGTGGTCCAGTCTGGGTTGGATGCGGGCCAGTTCGCGTTCGATCACTGCTTCGGCCTGCGCTTCGAGGCCGAAGAAGGCCGCGGTGTCGCGCAGGGCCTGGGACATGTGCTTGATGCCCCACAGGGTGACATTAATGTAGGGCGTGCCGTACTTATCGCGCATCATGTCGGCGATATAGGTGGCCGAGCGCTGGCAGTGCACGATGTTGAGCGCCGCTTTGTGCATGATCTTCAGCTCGTCCACCGACACGTTGCCGGTGAAGCGGGTGAGGATCTTGAGGCCCAGGGCCTCGAAGAGGTACTCGAAGGTGCGCAGGTCGTTCTTGATGTTGTAGTCGCCGATGATGTTGATTGCCCGGCTGAAGTCGCCCTCCGGTTCGACCGAGCCGACGAGCTGGCGGAAGATCGTCTCGTTGCCGACGTGGTGGCCCATGGACTGGCTCACGCCGCGGAAGCCCTCGCACTCGAAGAAGACCACCGGCTTGCCGATACGTTCCTCGGCCTGCTTGGCCACGTCGCGGCCGTCGTCGCCGATTAGCGCCGTCGAGCAGGTGTTGTAGATGAAGACGGCCTTGGCGTCAGGAAATTCGTTGCTCGCCTCGATGATGCACTGGAGCAGCTTCTTTTCGCCGCCGAAGACGATGTTGGTCTCGTTCATATCGGAGACGAAGGTGTACTTGATGTGGAAATCGCTATCGGCGAGGTGTGGCCGGTAGCCCCAGGAGAAGAAGGCGCAGCCGATGGGGCCGTGGGTGAGCTGGATAGCGTCTTTGACCGGGCCGCCGACCACGCCGCGGCAGCCGGCGTAGGTGCAGCCGCGCTCGGTCATGTCGCCGGGGGTGGTGGCAACATTGCTGGCGATGAAACAGCCCGACCCGTCGCCGCGCTGGCACCCGCCGTCGGGTCCCTTGAGCGCGATGTGGATCGCCCGTTCGGGGAGGGTCTGGTTGCACTTGAAGTTCATACGGCATCTCCTTTGCGAGCCAGGAACCTGGGAATGCAGACACGTTCGCCCGTGCCACAGCCTTCCTCACCAGGGACGCCGATGGCGTCGGCGCGGCAGCGGGTGCAGTTGCGGAACTGATCGATGATCGGCGCGCAGGCGTTGCGGATCTGGTTGACCTGGTCGAGGGTTGGTTCGGGTAGATGGGCGAACTTCGCCAGCGGCAACATCGGGATGATGTTCATAATGTAGGCGCCGTTGTCTTTGACCGCGCGGGCGATGGCGGGCATGTGCTGGTCGTTGACCCCCGGGATCAGCACCGAGTTGACCTTGACGACCATGCCGCGCCAGGCTGCCTCGCGCAGCCCTTGCATCTGGTTGTGGTGCAGCAGTTCAAAGGCGGCGCGGCCCCGGTAGGTTTTACCCTTGTAACGCACGTACTCGTAGATCTGCTCGCCGATCGCCGGGTCTACGGCATTGATGGTGATGGTAAGGGTGGTGATCCCGGCGCGTTCGATGGCGTCAATGCGGTCGGGCAGCAGCAGGCCGTTGGTCGAGAGGCAGCGGATGAGTTGTGGAAATTCGTCGCGGGCGCGCTCGAAGGTGGCGAGCGTGGCGTCGTTGGCCAGAGCGTCGCCGGGGCCGGCCACGCCAAGCACCTTCAGGCGCGCGTCGCGGGCGATCGCTGCGCGCACCGTGGCGAGGGCCTCGTCGGGCGAGACCACGCGCATGGTGACGCCGGGGCGATTCTCGTTGGGGCAGGCGTACTTGCGGATGCAGTAGTTGCACTTGATGTTGCAGCGCGGCGCCACCGGCACGTGGATGCGCCCGAAGCGAAAGTGGGCCGCGCGGCTGTAGCAGGGGTGGGTGTCGAGATCTACCTTTGGTAGGCAACTGCCGGCACAGCCTGCGGGGGACTGCGTGTTCATCATGATCTCCAGATGGTGCATCCGACGCCGGTTCTTGCCGGGGAGGAGGGTTGCTGCGGGGCAGGCCCTCCCCGGCAAGAACCGGCCGGATGCACGATCGCTCTCCGGCGCGGCCTCAATCTACGATGCCGTACTCGCGCATCAGATCCTCGAGTTCGTCCTGGGTGATGGGGGTAGGGATGGTGAACTCGGTATTGCTGTCAATCTTGCGGGCGAGCTGGCGGTACTCCTCGGCCTGGGGCAGGCTGGGGTCGTAGTCAATGACGGTCTTCTTGTTGATCTCGGCCCGCTGCACGTCTTTGCTGCGCGGGACGAAGTGGATCATCTTGGAGTTGAGCCGGCGCGCGAACTCCTCGACCAGGGCGCGTTCATTTTCCACCAGGCGCGAGTTGCAGATCAGCCCGCCCAGCCGGGCATAGCCGCGCTCGGCGAACTTCTTGATGCCCTTGCAGATGTTGTTGGCCGCAAACAGGGCCATGTACTCACCTGAGCAGACGATGTAGATCTCCTCGGCGTAGCCTTCACGGATGGGCATGGCAAAACCGCCGCAGACCACGTCGCCCAGCACGTCATAGAACACGTAGTCGAGATCGTCCTCGTAGGCCCCCAGGGTCTCGAGGGTCTGGATGGCGGTGATCACCCCGCGCCCGCCGCAGCCGACCCCCGGCTCCGGCCCGCCCGACTCGACGCACTTGACGGTCGCGTAGCCGGGGACCATCACCCGTTCGAGGCTGACCCGCTCGGCGCCGAAGTCACGCAGGGTGTCGAGCACCGAGGGCTGGCGGACGCCGCCCAGCAGCAGGCGGGTGCAATCGGCCTTGGGATCGCATCCGACAACCATCACCTTTTTGCCCATCGAGGCCAGGGCGGCTGCAATGTTCTGCTGGGTGGTAGATTTGCCGATCCCGCCTTTGCCGTAAAATGCTACCTGACGCATACTGACGCTCCTTACGAAGGTCCTGACCATATCACACTGATGCCTGGCGCCCCTGCCGGGGCGGGTTGCGGCGGCAGCCAGAGCTGCGCGCGCCGCCGGGGAACCCCGCCGGTGCCAGCGGCAGAGGTTCGTCTAATGATGCTGTGGCCGATGCGTGAGGTTGCAAGGATATGTGGTATGATGTCGCCGCATCGGCGCTCACGCCGCCGTTGCTCGGGTCCCCCGCCGGTGCCAGCGGCGCGGGGACCGTCCTTGATGGGAGCCTGGAGCGCACGTTGCCGTGCCTGGGGATAGGGCCGGCGCGCGTGCGACGAAGGGATGCACGAAGGCGTCGCGCTGGCGCCGTGCAGGCAGGGCCTGTCTGCCAGGGCCGCTTTGCGGGAGGGGCAACGCTGATCGCTTACACCCTTGTTGCGCCGATCGCTCGGGGCCGGGGTGGTAGAGAACTGCGTTATTCTCTACCGTCGTTCAGGTGGGGTGGAGGGGGTCGTTCTGTGACAGCCAGTCCCTTCCATTCCTGACCATTCGTGACCATTCGCGATCATTCGTGATCATTCGTGGTGGGATTTGCAGGGAATATACCATTGCCCGCCCAACATTACAACCGATCAAGCGGGTTTTCCGGGTTGCATTTTCTTAACTCGGGTTTGACGCAGCGCCATGCCGCATCATGACCATGCGCTATAACTGCTCTGGGCGGGGGGCGCGCATGGCCCGGGCCGCTCCAGGGCCTTTTGCTGGCATGGCGTGGCTGTGTCGCTTCAGAAAGCCGCATGTCGCGGGGGCGCCGCTGGCGCCCGTTCCCTGTCAGACATGCTGTTGGTATACTAGATGCCAGGTAACATGGGGATTATAATGCTTTCCCGTGGTGATTTGTATCTTTGGTACAAATGATAGACATCAATTGTCGTTATTTCTATCCATGAGGAGCGCATGCGGTTTCCACGTTCGAGCGGCATTCTGCTGCACCCCACCTCGCTGCCCGGTCCCTGGGGGATCGGCGACCTCGGTCCGGCGGCCTATGCGTTCGTGGATTTTCTGGCCGCCGCCGGTCAGAGCCTCTGGCAGATTCTGCCCCTGGGCCCCACCGGCTATGGTGATTCGCCCTACCAGTGCTTCTCGGCGTTCGCCGGCAACCCGTTGTTGATCAGCCTCGACGCGCTCATCCAGCGCGGCCTGCTGAGCTACGACGAGGCGGCCTCCGCCGCCGCCGAACGGCACCTCTCCCTGGACGCGGTGCAGTACGGCGAGGTGCTGGACGTCAAGCTCCCCCTGCTGCAACGGGCCTTCGAGCGGCTGCGGGCGGGCGCGGCCCCCGATCTGGCCGAGGATCTGCGCGCCTTCCAGGTTGAGCAGGCCGGCTGGCTCGCCGATTATGCCCTGTTTATGGCCCTCAAGGAGGCCCATGCCGGGCGCTCCTGGAATACGTGGGAGGCCCCGTTGCGCGACCGCCAACCCGAGGCGCTGGCGCGCGCCCGCGCGGAGCACGCCGCGGCGATCGCCTTCCAGGAGTTCCTCCAGTTCCTCTTTTTCCATCAGTGGCGTCGCCTGAAGGCCTACGCCAACCAGCAGGGCATCGCCATCATCGGCGATGCGCCGATCTTCGTGGCCTATGACAGCGCCGATGTCTGGGCCAACCGCGACCTGTTTTTCCTCGATGCCAGCGGCAATCCCACCGTCGTGGCGGGCGTGCCGCCCGACTACTTCAGCGCCACCGGCCAGCGCTGGGGCAACCCGCTCTACCGCTGGCGCGAGATGGCCCGCGATGGCTATCGCTGGTGGGTGGCGCGTCTGCGGGCTATCTTCGACCAGGTTGATATCCTGCGCCTCGATCACTTCCGTGGCTTCGCCGCCTACTGGGAGGTGCCCGCCGAGGAGGAGACGGCGATCAAGGGCCGCTGGGTCAGGGGCCCCGGCGCCGATCTCTTTGCCCGGCTTGAAGCTGAGCTGGGCAGTTTGCCCATTATTGCCGAGGACCTGGGCCTGATCACTCCCGATGTGCATGCCTTGCGCGACCAGTTCGATTTCCCGGGCATGAAGGTGCTCCAGTTCGCGTTCGACACCCCCGAAAATCCGTACCTGCCCCACAACCACGTGCCGAACTGCGTGGTCTACACCGGCACCCACGACAACAATACCAGTGTGGGCTGGTTCCAGGGCCTCTCCGAGGAAGAACGCGAGCGGGTCCGCGCCTACCTGGGCCGCGACGGCGCCGATATCGCCTGGGATCTGCTGCGCCTGGCGCTGATGTCGGTGGCCGATCTGGTGGTGATTCCCTTCCAGGACGTGCTGCGCCTCGGCCCCGAGGCGCGCATGAACACCCCCGGGCTCCTCGGCCAGAACTGGGCCTGGCGCTTTCGCGCCGAGGCGCTCAACGATGGCCTCGCCAGTGGCTTGCGCTTCCTGACCGCCGTCTACGACCGTCTGCCCGCGGCCCTCAAGCCGGTGAAGGAGGAGGGGGAGTTGGAGTACCATCCGGTGGAGGTGTAGCCAGAGGGGAACGGGGAAACCGGGTTTTCCCCGCCCCCTTCGCTCACCCCGGATAGACCCGCCCGTCTTCGACCCGCAGGCGGGTGATGGCCGCCAGGAAGGCCGGGGTGAAGTCGCTCAGGTCGGTGGCCGAGAGCAGGGTCTGCTGTTCGGGTTGGCGAATGGCCTCCAGCAGGTGGGCGCGGCGCGTGGCGTCAAGTTCGCTCAACACGTCGTCGAGGAGCAGCACCGGCGCTTCGCCGCTGCGCTGCCGCATGAGCGTCGCTTCGCCGAGCTTGAGCGTCAGGGTGACGCTGCGTTGCTGGCCCCGCGAGCCATAGCGCCCCAGGTTCACCGCGCCAACGGTGAAGGCCAGGTCGTCGCGGTGCGGGCCCACCAGGGTCTGCCCGCGGGCCAGTTCGTCGGGGCGCGCCGCGCCGAGGGCCGCGCCGAGGCGCAGCGCCAGGGCGCCGCTGTCGTGGGCCCCCTCCAGGTCGCAGGCCGGTAGGTAGGCGATGGTCAGCGGCGCGTCGCCGCCGCTGATGGCCTGGAACAGCGGCCCGACGATGGCGTTCAGGTCGCGCACGCCCCGCAGGCGTTCCGCCAGCAGATAGCCCCCCGCGGCCGCCAGTTCCTGGTCCCAATAGGCCAGTTCTTCATCAACCGCGCGCGGCGGGCGGCGGCGTTCGCGCCAGGCGCGCAACAGGCTGTTACGCTGCTGGAGGAGTTTCTGATAGTGGGCCAGGGTGCGGACGTAGTGGGGGTCGAGTTGCGAGAGGGTGATATCCAGGTAGCGACGCCGCTCGGCAGGCGGGCCGTCAGCGAGGGTCAGGTCGGCGGGGGTGAAGAGCACCACCCGCAACTGCCCCACCAGGTCGAGCGCCCGCACCACGCGCCGGTCAATGCGCACGATCCTGGTCGAGGCGGCGCTGAGCTGGCCGCCCTCGTCGGCGCGGCGCTGCACGATCACCTCCAGGCGCACCCGGCCGGCGCGGCGCTGCACCTCGGCCGCCACGCGGGCGAAGGGCGGCACCCCCGCCTCGCCCACCGCGTCCCAGCGCACCAGGTCGCGGTCGGCGCTAACGCGGGGCGAGCGGGTGGTGGCGAGGAAGTAGAGCGCTTCGAGCAGACTGGTTTTGCCGGCGGCGTTGGGGCCGTAGAGCAGGGTAATGCCCGGGTCGAGGCGCAGATCGAGGCGCTGGTAGTTGCGGAAATCGCGCAGGCTGAGCTGGGAAACGTGCATGCATTGACCGGGTGAGAGGAACCCTCCGGGGAGTGGGCGCAACCCGGAGGGTTGCGCCCACCCGGTTTATCTGGCCAGCTCCAGCTTGCGCAGGTCGGCAAGGGTGGCGCAGCCCGAGCAGAACATCGCGACGCGCAGTTCGCGGATAAAGGCGGTGAGGCCCTCGACCACGGCCTCGGCTCCGCGCTCGTCAATGGCGCTGGCGAGGGCCGGTTTTGCCGTTCCGGCAAGATCGGCGCCGAGAGCGATGGCCTTGGCCACATCAACCCCGCTGCGCACGCCGCCCGAGCCGATGATGGTCACCTCGGGGAGCGCGGCGCGCACGGCGCGAATGCACTCGGTGGTGGGGAGGCCCCAGTCGGCGAAGGCGCCCGCGACGCGGCGGCCCTGCTCATCGGGTTGCCGATACCGTTCCACCTCGCTCCAACTGGTGCCGCCGGCGCCGGCCACATCAATGATGCGCACCCCGCAGGCGTAGAGCCGTTGCGCGTCGCGGGCGCCGATGCCGTTGCCCACCTCTTTGACCACCACCGGCACCTCCAGGGTGCGGCAGAGGTGCTCGATCTTGCCCAGCAGGCCCTTGAAATTGGTATTGCCCTCGGGTTGCACGGCCTCTTGCAGCGGGTTGAGGTGGAGGATCAGCGCGTCGGCCTCGATCATCTCCACCGCGCGGCGACACTGGTCCACGCCAAAGCCGTAGTTCAACTGCACGGCCCCCAGGTTTGCCAGCAGGGGGATGCGCGGCGCGACCCGGCGCACCTGGTAGGTCGGCGCCAGCCGGGGATCAACCACCGCGGCGCGCTGCGAGCCGACCCCCATCGGCAACCCCAGGTGTTCGGCAGCCTCGGCCAGCGCCAGATTGATGCGCTCGGCCACGCTGGCCCCGCCGGTCATCGAGCTGATCAACAGGGGGGCGCTGATCGGCTTGCCCAGAAAGGTGGTGCGGGTGTCAACCTCGGCCAGGTCAAGTTCGGGGAGCGCGGCGTGCGGAAGGCGGTAGGCGCCAAAGCCGGTGCTTACTCCCTTGGCGGCCACATCCTCACCCAGGACGATGCGAATATGATCGATCTTGCGCCCCTCGGTCTGTCCTGAGTCGGGCATGGCAGGCTCCTTGCTCAAGCGGCTTTCTGACGCCTTGTATGCGGATCATACCAGTAACCGCGGGGGCCGTCAAACGCGGGGCCACGCCGTGGGCGTAAGTGTCTCGGCTACGGTTGGAGAGGGGTGTGGGGAAACCCGGTTTCCCCACGCCCCTGCTTGCGGGAGGTTTTGGGGGGGCGCAGCCTTCCCAGGAAGAACTTGTGTTCATCTCGTCGGTGCGCGGCGCAGCCGCATGGACGGCTCTCGCCTGCGCCGGGTGTGCTACAATCGGCGATAGGCGGCAACCCGGTCCCCCTATGTTTCCAGGGTACGTGTTCACATTTCTCCTGGGAGCGCGGGCAGCTTGCCCGCGGAGACGCGACGAGGGCGGGACGTCCGCGCTCTCAGGCGCGTGTGTTACCTCAGCCGTCCATGCGGCTTCGCCGCACAACGCCGCAATGAAAATAAGTTTGTTCTTGGGAGGGCGTAGCCTTCCCAAACCCTCCCGCGGGTGGGGGCATGGGGAAACCCGGTTTCCCCATGCCCCTGCGGGGCGGGGGCGTGGGGAAACCCGGTTTCCCCACACCCCTCTTCGAGAGCCTATTTTCACGTTAGGTGTGAACACTTACGTTTCCGGGAAGGGAAGACGGAATGATCCTCGAAATCCTGCGCGTCGAGCGCATGCGCACGCGCCGCGACCGGTGGGCGCTGGCGGCGGCGGTGGAGGCGGCGCCGGGCGTGCGCCGGGTGCTGGTCAACCAGGCCGA